>JARRJE010000242.1:0-4864 GCA_037379765.1 Deltaproteobacteria bacterium | reverse complement strand
GCCCTCTGGCTGTACCCTGGGGCTGGGAGGCATGACGCTCTACCGGCGGCCGGTAGCTTTTGTGCAGGCCCTGTTGGCCAGCAGAATGGGAGGTTTGCGCCGCATGAAGATCCTGCGCGCAGTTCCCTTGACAGGAGACGGTTCTCATTGTATGGACTGAAACCTGGGCTTCCAAGATTCAGGGCACAGGGAGCCAACAAAATTACTACAGATTATTAGGTAAGACAAGAAGGGGAGGAAGAGCCATGAGTGTTTCCGGCGCGAAACTGATTACCTGTATCGTTCAGCGCGGCAAAGCCGACAAGGTCGTAGATGCAGCCATGGCGGCTGGTGCCGAAGGCGCCACCATTACTTACGGCCGAGGCACCGGCATCCGGCAGAAGCTCGGATTGAAGGGCTACCTGATCAAACCGGAAAAGGAGATCATTTTCATTGTCACCAGGCCGGACCAGACCAAGGCCGTCCTGGAGGCGGTGATGGAGGCGGCCCGGTTACGGGAGAAAGGACAAGGGTTCGCTTTTCTCCACGAGATTGATACCGCCATCGGCTTTCTCGAAGACCAATAAGTGTCCGGAGGGAGCTGTCGGAGACCGTCCCCATGATCACCCGCCTAATCATTATCGCTCTCCTCTGGCTGGGGAGCGTCATATCGTATAATCCTGATTATGGAGCGCTCTATTCCCGAGCCTTACAATATCTCCACCTCTACCAGGGACAAGTGGTCGGCTATACGATGATCGGTTCCCTGGGGATCGTGTTCAGCGCCTTTATTCTCGGACAACTTCGTTCTTTTGGACTCATTCACCTCCTGGCCAGAATTTTCTTCGAGTTGAGCCAGCTGACCCTGCCTGCTCTTTCCCTGGTGATTGTTCTTATCGCTAGTATTGTGAGCTGAGCTGCTACTTTCGGTTTCTCTCCTCTCGATCCCTTGCTTGCAATCAGGTCATCGTTGTGCCAAAGTGCGTCTTCTTCCGTTTTGCGACA
Organism: Deltaproteobacteria bacterium; assembly: GCA_037379765.1. Taxonomy (GTDB): domain Bacteria; phylum Desulfobacterota; class Desulfobulbia; order Desulfobulbales; family UBA5123; genus JAJYKH01. Next base: position 3,880 of record JARRJE010000242.1, on the reverse strand, counting down.
CCCCCTGGATTCCGTTCTGCGGGCTATCAACTCAGGAATTTTGCCTTTCGTCGGATGCAGTATTAAAGTATAAAGGATGTTTTCCCTTTTTCGTGATCATGTGGATTAATCTATATGATATAGGAGGCTTATCATGTCAAGCTCGTGCAGCAGCAGTTGCGGCAGCAGGAAGGGCAGTTCTTGCGGTTCCGCGGATGCCGCCATAGCCCAGCAGAATGTGGCAATCAACGCCTCGCTTGGCCGGATCAAAAACAAGATCCTGGTCATGAGCGGCAAAGGGGGGGTGGGTAAAAGCACTGTCGCCACCAACATGGCCCTAGGATTGGCCAAAAAAGGCTACAAGGTCGGTCTCATGGATGTCGACTTGCACGGTCCGGATATTTGTCGGATGCTCAACCTCTCCGACAGGTTGGAGAAGCGGCAGGAGAAAAACGGCTTGGTGCCGCCCATGCAATACGGTGACAACCTGAAGGTGATTTCCCTCGAGTACATGATGGAGAACCGGGACGATCCGATCATTTGGCGGGGCCCCCTCAAGATTCAGGCCATCCGCCAGTTTATTGCCGACATGGACTGGGGCGAGCTTGACTATCTCATCATCGATGCCCCTCCCGGCACCGGCGACGAACCGCTCACTGTCGCCTCAACGATCAAGGACGCCAAGGCCTTGGAGTGACCACGCCCCAAGAGGTTGCTCTGGCTGACGTGCGCAAGTCGCTTAACTTCTGCAAGCATGTCAAGATGGAAGTGATCGGAGTGGTTGAGAACATGAGTGGCCTGATCTGCCCACACTGCCAGAACACTATCGAACTGTTCAAGACCGGCGGCGGCCAGAAGACGGCGGTCGAGTTCAACGTCCCCTTTTTGGGCCGGATTCCCATGGATCCGCAGGTGGTGCTCGGCGGCGACGGTGGAAAGCCTTTCTTGGCTTCCGATGCAATGAGCCCGGCAGTACAAGCCTTTACCGATATCATCGCCGGTGTAGAGAAGGCAGCGGCTGCGGCCATCCCACTGGCCGCGGCTGCCGGTGGCTGCGCTTGCAGTGACACGTGCAATCCGGGTACCTGCGGTTGCTAAGCCCTTCTGGAAGAGCGCTTCATTTGAGGCTGGAGAAACCTCTGCTTGAGGCGGAATACTTGTTTTCTTTTGCTTTAAACCTCTAACCTCCAGCCCTTTACGCTTCGGGAGATTTCATGCTGATTAGGCAGATGACGGTGGGGATGATGGGCGTTTGCTGCTACCTGGTGGCCTGCGAGGAGACCCGCAGGGCAATGCTCATCGATGTCGGCGGGGATGAGGAGCGGCTGCTTGAGCTCTGTGAAAAAGAAGGCGTGACTCTCGAGTACATCGTCGACACCCACGGTCACCCTGATCACGTGTGCGGCAACGCCCGGATTAAAGAGGCGACAGGCGCCCGGATTATACTCCACGAGGCGGATGCCGCCTTTTTCGCCCGGCCGGAGGTAGGCCAGTATTTTTCCATGCTGGGCCTACCTTCCTCGCCGCCGGCCGACTTGACCGTGGCAGATGGGGATCGGCTGACGGTGGGCAATCTTTCCCTCGAGGTGATCCACACACCTGGGCATACTCCCGGTGGCATCTGCCTCTATTCCGCACCCAACCTGTTCACCGGCGATACCCTGTTCGTCGGGGGGATCGGCCGCACCGATTTTCCGGGCGGCGACGGCCGGCAGCTGCTCGAATCCATCCGGAAGCGACTTTTCGTTCTGCCGCCGGAAACAATCGTTTGGCCGGGCCACGGTTACGGTGGCAGTCGTTCGACAATCGGTAAGGAAAGAGAATCCAACCCCTTTCTCACCGGGATCTGAGCGGAATGCGTGAGTTAATCCTCGGAACCGCCGGTCATGTGGATCACGGGAAAACCAGCCTGATCAGGTCCCTGACCGGCATCGACACCGATCGTCTTAAGGAAGAGAAAGAGAGAGGCATCACCATCGAGCTCGGCTTCGCCTTTCTCGACCTGCCCAGCGGCCATCGGCTGGGAATCGTCGATGTGCCGGGCCACGAGCGTTTCGTTAAGAACATGGTGGCCGGCGCCAGCGGCATCGACTTGGTGGCCTTCATCGTCGCTGCCGACGAGGGGATCATGCCCCAGACTCGGGAACATTTTGATATCTGTCGGCTGCTGGGGGTGAGGCGCGGCATCATTGTGCTGACCAAAATCGACCTGGTGGAGCCGGAATGGCTCGAATTGGTGCAAGAGGAGGTACGGGAGTTTTTCGCCGAAAGCTTCCTCGCCGAGGCGCCTCTTCTGAAAGTTTCAACAGTAACCGGCGAGGGTATCGAGGAGGTGCGGGCCGCCCTCGACCGGCTGGCCCAGGAAAGCGAGCTCACCGAAGCCTATGGCCCGTTCCGGCTGCCGGTCGATAGGGTTTTCGCTATGAAAGGTTTCGGGGCGGTGGTCACCGGTACATCCATGTCCGGCCGCATCGGTCTCGGCGAGGAGGTGGTGATCTATCCCAAGGGAATCGGCGCCAGGATTCGGGGCATCCAGATCCATGGCAGCGAGGTGAAAGAGGTGGAGGCCGGCAACCGGACCGCCATCAATCTTCAGGGTGTGGAAAAGGATGCGATCTCTCGTGGCGATGTACTAGCCGCCCCGGATTCGCTTCGCCCCTCTTATGTGCTGGATGCCGATTTTCTTTATCTGGCCGGCAATCGTAAGCCGCTTAAGAACCGCACCCGGGTCCGGATCCATCTGGGTACTGCCGAGATTATGGGACGCATTGCCTTGCTGGAGCACGAGGAGCTCGAGCCCGGCGCCCAGGCCGACGTGCAGCTGTTGCTCGAAGAACCGGTGGGCACCTGGCCGGGTGACCGTTACGTGGTTCGCAGCTACTCCCCGGTTTACACCGTCGGCGGCGGCGGTATTCTGAACGGCGCGGCTCGCAAGCGGCGCCGTTTCAAAAAGGTCAACCAGGAGGTGTTCGGACTCTATCACGACGGTACTCCGCAGGATCTGGTGCTGCTTCATTTGCGTGAAGCAGGGGTGGCCGGCCTTACCGCTCCCGAGCTGGCCATCAAGATGGGAATTTTTGGAAATCGCCTCAAAAAAATTCTTAATGGCCCGATTTCCGCCCGGCAGGTGATTGTGGCAGATTCGGAACGGCAGCGGTTGGTGGCCGCCAGCATTTATAACGGGCTCAAGGAGCGGACTCAGTCCATCCTGGAGGAGTTTCACAAGCAGCAACCGCTCAAACCCGGACTGTCAAAAGAAGAGCTTCGCACCCGCATCCATCATCGTCTTGATCCCCGGCTGTTTCAGATGTTGCTCCAAGAATTGATCCAGAAAGAGGGCAAACTGGCCCAGGATGAGGGCATGGTCCGGCTCGCCGATCACCAAGTTGCCTTGGGGGCGGATGAACAGTCTGTGCGGGAAGAGGTGGAGGGATTCTATCACCAGGCAGGACTGCAACCACCAACGGTAAAGGAAGTTTTTACGAAATTCGACCGGGCCCCGAAGTCTCTGCTTCAGGAAATTGTAGAGATGCTGGCAAGGGAGCGGATCCTCATCAAAATTACCGAAGAGCTTTACTTCCATGCCGAGGCCCTGGTTGACTTGCAGCAGCGACTCATAGAGCACCTCCAGGAGCATGGTGAAATCGACGCCCAGGGCTTCAAGGCCCTTACCGGCCTGACCAGGAAATTCTCCATCCCTTTGCTCGAATATTTCGACAAGAACAAGATCACCATTAGGGTAGGGGATAAGCGAATTCTCCGCGAGCGGCGCGAGTAAACGGCCACAGTCCTTCACATCCGCCCGCGTTCAGGGCGCCCGGCCATACTGATGTATAACCGGGCGCCCTGAACGCGAACATCTGCGGCACCCTGTGGCCGCTTACCAGGCATGATCCTTTGA
>JARRJE010000241.1:8920-10683 GCA_037379765.1 Deltaproteobacteria bacterium | reverse complement strand
CGTAAAGTCCTCATATCTTTCCAGGCGACCGGTCCCCTTTTCTCTCAGCCACCGAGTAGCGCCGCCCCCTCTCAGGTGTATTGATGGAGACCATTGGGCCTCACACGGAGGATTGCCATGGATCGTGAAAACTCTTCTCCATACCCGGACGAAGAGGCGTGGCCAGAGCTTCCCTGGGAAGAATGGCGTGAAACGTGCGCCACCCTCCACCGTTGGCTCCAGATCATCGGGAAGGTCCGCCTGAAACTGGCGCCCATGCTCAACCACTGGTGGCAGGTTCCTTTTTACGTCACCCCTGTGGGCCTCAGCACTTCCGCCCTTCCCTGCCGTGCCCGTATCCTGCAGATCGACTTCGATTTTTGTTCCCACCGCATGCTTATTGCAACCGATCATGGAGAGGTTCGGGAAGTGAAACTCGTGGCGCGCCCGGTCGCCGACTTTTACGAAGAGACGATGGCCGTGCTAAAATCTCTGGGGGTGGAAGTGAGGATCTGGACGACGCCCGTTGAGATGAACGATCGAACACCATTTGGACAAGACCGTCGCCACACCGCTTATGATCCCGAATATGTCCAATGGTTCATGCGTGCGCTCCTTCAGGTCGACCGGATCATGAAACGGTTTCGCTCCGGATTCATCGGCAAGGCCAGTCCCGTCCATTTCTTCTGGGGCGCTTTCGACCATGCGGCAACCCGTTTCAGCGGGCGCCGTGCGCCGGAACACGCCGGAGTGCCCAATGTGGCGCGTTCGGTCATGGTGGAAGCATACTCCCACGAGGTCAGCAGCTGTGGTTTCTGGCCCGGCGAGGGCCTTGGAATGCCCGCCTTCTATTCTTACGCTTATCCCGAGCCGCCGGGCTTCAAGGAATACCGAATCGAGCCTTCGGAGGCCTTCTATCACGAAGGGCTGAGGGAATTCATCCTGCCTTATGAAACGATCCGGCGGGCCATATCACCCGAGCAAAAGCTACTCGCCTTTCTAAAGAGCACCTACGAGGCCGCTGCCAACCTCGGCAACTGGGACCGGCCAATACTTGAAAGGCAAGAGGCGGTAAAAATGGCCGACCTCGCCAGTTGAGAAAAGAATCAGCGTTGAGGGGTATTACAGCCTGCCCCAGGGGACCCGGATCAACATGTATCTCTGATTTCGTTTCCTCAAAGTGCAAGCAGGGTTTCGGGGAGACTTTAATTGCTTCATTACAGGAGGCTTGAACATGAGGGGGAAAAATCGGAATAATCGGATCAGGTCTGTCGGTGCGCATTGGACTCAGGGGCCTGACAATCTTTTCGCCCATGCGACAAGGCTCTCCAGTAGTTGCCTGATCAGCTTTCTCGTTTCCTGATCGATCACTTTGCCGCCCTTGTCGATCTTATCCTGAGCAAAGGGGACCATGACCTCCGGCTGGTTCAAGGCAAAGCAACTCAAAAAGACAAAGCATTGCCGCAAGTGGTACTGGGCCCTGGCCGTGCCGATCATGCCGATGGAGGCCCCCATGATCGCCACCGGTTTATGGGCGAACGCGTTGTCGGCATAAGGCCTGGAGGCACAGTCGATGGCATTTTTCAAGACGCCCGGGATCGAATAGTTGTACTCCGGCGTTGCAATGAGGATGGCATCTGCAGCCTTGATTCTTGCTTTGAACTCACTGACCTTTTCCACAGGCTCATTTTCCAGGTCCTGGTTAAAGAGGGGAATCCCTTCCAGATCGAAAGTCTCAAGCTCAACACCTTCCGGAACGAGTTCCAACGCTGCACGCAAGAGAG
>JARRJE010000241.1:1297-8857 GCA_037379765.1 Deltaproteobacteria bacterium | reverse complement strand
CGTGGACGGTGAGACTGGTGCCCCTCAGAAATCGAAGTATTGAGCCTATCCTTAAAGGCTATCACAAATGGCCCAAGAACAAACTAATGGGGCATTGAGCGGTGATTCCAGACTGGTTCGGTTGAGAACGAAGAGGGGCTACGATCCTTGGTTTTCCATCTCCATCCTCTGATCTGATCGTTCGGCCCTTCGGTTGTCATTTTTCTGGCCGAGTACTCCCTTGATCAGCTACCCTTCTACAAAGAGCACCATGTTCACATCGGCCTCCCGGTTCTCCAAACCATAACCAAGAGGAGGTATACCCATGTCTCCAGCGAAATTGATTCTGGTAACCGGTGCCACCGGCCAGCAGGGCGGTGCCGTAGTCAAGGCCTTATTGAAACAAGGGCAGAGGGTTCGGGCGCTGACCAGGAACCCCGCCTCCCAGAAAGCCAAACGGTTGCAGCAGCAAGGGGTTGAGGTCGTTGTCGGTGATTATGCCGACCGTGACTCCCTGGTGCGCGCGGCACGGGGGGTCGATGCCCTGTTCGCAATGGCCACTCCTTACGAACGGGGGATGAAGGAGGAAATCGCCCACGGGATTGCCTTGGTGGATGCAGCCAAAGAGGCTGCCGTCGGCCATTTCATTTATAGTTCGGTGGCAAGTGCTGACCGCGCCACGCTCATCCCCCATTTCGACAGCAAGTATGAAATCGAAAAGCACCTCACCGCATCAGGGGTGCCCTCGACTATCGTCGCTCCGGTATTTTTCATGGAGAACGTGTTGCGACCAGGATCTCTCAAGGAATTGCACCAGGGTAAACTCGCCAGGGCCATGCCGCCCGCACGAGCGCTGCAGCAAATTGCAGTGGACGACATCGGGGCTTTTGTGGCAGCGGTGGTGGCGCGGCGGGAGGGCGTCTTCGGGAACCGCTTCGATATTGCCGGCGATGAGCTCACCGGCGAGCAGGAAGCGGCCATTCTGTCCAAGGCGATTGGCCGGGAAATCCGCTACCAGGAACTTTCCCCGGATGATCTGCGCGCCCAGAGCGAAGAAATGGCTCAGATGTACGAGTGGTTCAACCAGACCGGGTATGCAGTCGATATTGATCGGCTACATCGTGATTTTTCCGAAGTCGAGTGGCACGATTTCGAAAGCTGGGCGCTGGAACAGGATTGGCGAGCCCTGGAGCGGGTTGAAAGCGAGACCTTTGCCTGAAATCTTTTCACCGCGAGGCAGAGGTCCCGGTGTCAACAGGTAATTCTCACCGGGACCTCGTTTGGCTGGAGCACAAGCTTTTTCAAGGGGTCCCTTTTGATTTTTGTCGTTCCTGCTGCTTTTTGTGCAGGGCCATGTCGATGGCGATATTCAGCTCGCGAACCTTGAAAGGCTTGAGAAGGTATCCGAAATTATCGGTCTGCTTGGCCTGATTGACCAAAAATTGGTTGTCGTAGGCGGTGAGGTAGATAACGGGAATATCATGGCGGGCCCGGATAGCCCGTGTCGTTTCAATACCGTTCATTTTGCCTTTGAGCACGATATCCATCAGGATCAAATCGGGGAGCTCCTCTTCCACCCTGGCGATGGCATCTTCACCTGATGCAGCGATGGCGGTAACCCGGTAACCCATCTCGGCAAGGCTGTCCTTGATGTCATTGGCAATGATCCATTCATCTTCGACCACTAAGATTTTCGGTTTCATGAAATCCCTCTTCCTTATTTCCGCATTTCCACTCGTACGTTTCAGATCCGCTGCGAATATCCGATTTCCTGAAAGGTGATTGTAAAGGTGGTCCCTTGATCACGGGACACCTCGATCTGCCCCTGCAACTGCTGCTCCGTAAGATTGACAACCAAGCGCAAGCCGAGAGAATCGGCGCAGCGGATATCCAGGTCCGCCGGCAAACCGACGCCATCATCGGTGACTTGCAACACAAAGCAGCCGCTCTGCTCATCCCGTTTCAAGGTTACGCAGATCACCCCTTTCCGGTTGTCGGGAAAGGCATATTTGAGGCTATTGGTGACCAGCTCATTGATAATCAGGCCACAAGGGGTGGCAGTTTCGATGTTGAGAGAAATCGATTCCAAGTCGGTGACCATTGAAATCCGATCGGGGTCGACTGCATAAAAGTCGAAGAGCTGCAGAGCCAGTTCATTAATATATTCGTGAAACGAAACACTGGTCAAATTGGTCGGCTTGTAAAGCGTTTGATGAATCAGCGACATGGCGCCGATGCGGCTCCGGCTGTCATTGAGAATCTCCACGAGCTTGAAGTCGCCCAGACGGCGGGATTGCAGCCGCAGCAGGCTGGAGACGATCTGCATGTTATTTTTGACCCGGTGATGGATTTCCTGCAACAGCAGTTCTTTTTCCTTCAAAGAGGTTTCGGCCTGGTCTTGAGCGTCCTGTCGGTGGACAATCTCGTCCTCGAGGGCAGTGCTCTTTACCATGAGCTTTTGCCCGAGGCGAAAAATCAGCTCGAAGGAAAGCAGAAAGACGCCGGCAATAATAATGATGAAGACGCCAAAAAGAAGAACGGTAAACAGGCTTGATTTCATAACGGGCCTTGATCCATCCTCCTGTCCATTTCATCGTCGGAAAGCATGCATCATCTCCAGAATACTTTCCACCGGCTTATTCTCGGCAAGGATGATATGGCACAAATCGCAGTCGCGCGAAATGGTTTTGCCGTCCGCACTTTCGAAGGAGCCATCATGGCAGCGAAAGCAGCCGCCACCGTTGCGATGGCCGATAAAATTCTGATAGGTCTCCCAGCCGATATCCATTTCTGGAAAAACATTTTCCGCATACGCTTGCTGCGCGCCTTGGATCGCCTGATCAACGAGATCACTTCGGGAAGCTGCCAACTTTGGATAATTGGAGAGATACCACTGCCGAAGCCGCTCTGCAATTCCCTCCCGAGCACTTTGTGTATCTTTATAATTCTGGGTAATTGCGGCCAGGGCCTCGCGTTTGATAAAAGGCAGCTTGACCGGGATCTGCCGGGCAAGCAGTTTTTGATCCAATGCCTCCTCGGGCGAAAGAAAGATGTGAGTGGGGCGATTGTGACAATCGATGCAGTCCATTACATGTTCGGTGGCCCCGGCGGCTTGTTTCCGGGCTCCCTTTCTGTAATAGATCGTGCTGTTCCCAGAGGCGTCCTTCAGGATCACCCGGGTAATTTCCCGCCGTCCTCTGTCCGCTGCCTCGTACAGGAGCTGATGCCGCTCGGAGATATGCCAGTGGATCCCGTGGGCCGACCGTCCCAAGTATCCGCCGGAACCGATTTTCATGATCATAGCGGTTTGTACGCGGCTATTCTGTGCATCCGGCAAAAAAGTATCAATAACATAAAGTTTCTGCCCGTGAAATTTCTCGGGGCGGTGGCATTCTTCACAAATCTGCCGGGTGGGCCGCAGGTTGTCCAGCGGCGTTTTCAAAGGGCGCGGATAGGTGTCGGAAACGGTGGCATAGAGCTGTTTCAGCCCTGTGAACCTTGCCGCCGTTAATCCGCCTGCCTCCTTGCCGATATGGCAGTCAACGCAACTGACCCGGGAATGGGGGGAATTTTGATATGTGATGAGCTCGGGGCCCATGATATTGTGACAGAAATTTCCGCAGAATTGCACCGAGTCGGTATAGCCGTGCCCTGAGTAAGCGACAATTCCCAGAAAAAGAAGAAATGATGAGATGAGAAAAGTAGAGGTATAGACCACTCGGCGTATACGGTTGTAGCGATCCGGGTTGGTAAGCTGTTCTTTGAAATACTCGTAAGTATAAGGCCCCTGATCGCCTTTGGCTCTGGCGTGAAGAAGACCGACCGCGATGATGATGAGAGCGATCGCTGCAAGCGGCCCCAGGATTAGGTAAATCAGGAGGCTGAAGTAAGGGTTTCCAATGCCCCCTTGCAGGTCGAAGAACGTAGAGAGAACAAGAAGGGGAAACAGTAGGGCGAGCATGGTCGCCCCCACAAAGGTTGCCGATTACGGATTCACTGCAGGTCGCTGGGAATTTCACCCTCCCGGGAGTCCCACTTTTCTCGCTCTATCCCATTTCCGGCGTCAGGTCAAGCATGAAGAACTAGGCGAAGATGGTCGCAGAAAGCCGCCATTCCTGGATTGCGCAGCATCATCTCGTTACTGCGGCGCATCTGTAAACCTCATTCTCGGAAGAGGACGGCACCGCACCTGAGGATTTTTTGCCGCCATCCTCATTGCGAATTTTTCGATTATATCAAAATTTGAATAGTGCCATCATCGAAATCGAAGGGCACCGGGATCGCAGGGAAAGATATGAGGAAGAGAGGCGACTTGCAGGGAAGAGGCAAAGGGAAGCGGTTTTAAAAAAATCGGTGCCTCAAGATTCGGCTCTGGTTTCTCAAAGAGCCTTTTCTCACCTCCGCTGAAGAGCCTTTTCTCACCTCCTGGCCTGCAGGTGTTTCTTGCTAAAAAGAAAACTTCACTCCGATCATGATATTGTGGCTATTATAATCCGCGCGCTGGCCGAGGATCTCGGATTCAGGCGCGGAAAAATATTGATAGGAGAGGTTCAGGCTCATGGTTTCGGTCAGGGCAAAGGCAGAGCCGACCATCAATTGATAGGCGAATAGCGTCTTCTTGCGCTCCGGCAGGAGCTGCCCGCCGATCAAGGCGGCATCTCTTGAGATATCCACCGCGCCGGCCCCGGCCCCGATGAAGGGTGTGACCGGCGACCTGTTTCGAAAATCGTAGTAGACGTTCCCCATCAGGCTCCAGGCAGACACCTCGCCATCGGCGAGAGCTTGACCCGCTGCCGCCGAAGAGGGCTCTTCGAAATCCTCAATGTCATTGTGGTGGTATGCGAGCTCACCTTCGGCCCGGATCGGCCCGAAACGATACCCAAAGGCCCCGCCAGCATTCAACTGAATCTTGGAATCGAAAGTAGGAACGTCTTTAAAGAAGGAGGGTCCCAGGTGGACCGCCAGGTAAGGCCCATTTTCCTGGACGGCGGATACGGGGGCAGGAATAAACAGCACCGTCAACAAAAAGGCAGCGGCAAGCAGCAGGAACTTGGCCGGTCGAACAGGCATTATGGAGGCCTCGTTGGATCGAATAAGCAGAAATCATCACTATCAAATCCTTTCTCCTCCCGAAGTTTTTCGTGACGTAGCTGCGCCGGCCAGGCCCCCCTGTACGGCAATCCGACCCGGAACCGTTGCGGGTCAGCTCTTGCCTGCCGGAAAATGTATAGTCTGATCAGCTGGATGACGAGGCGGTGAAGATCGACGTGCAGATTGCACTAACAGCCCTTAGCTTCGTCAATTTCGAGGCCAATTGAAAACAGAAAAATCACCCTTGTCAACCCCTTTCATCATCATTCCGAACGCAGAAATTAGATAAGGCGCTTGTTAGGAAGGCATTAGGTTCCGGAGTAATATTTCAATTTTGTGTAAAATTGCAGGAAAAAATATTATACCTGAGCTGAAAATGGGGTTAGCATTATGCGGTTTTTCCTTTCGTCGCGCAGGACGGCTTATTTTGAGGGGGCAACTCTCATGCTGTTAAAACGCTTGCTTTTGTTTGCAATTTTTTCCTTTTCCCTTCTTTTTTTGGCGGCTCCTGCTGCCGGCAACCAAACAAAAGGCCGGGTGACGATTTGCGGTACAGGGGACAGTCAGGACCTTCTCCGCACTTTGGCGTGGGAATTCAACAAGGATTATCCCGACACCGAAATCCTGGTGCCGGAAAGCATCGGCTCAAGTGGGGGCATTCGGGCCACAGCCGAGGGAAAATGCGATCTCGGGCGAACGGCCAGACCACTCAGGGGGAAAGAGACGAATTATCATCTCCACTATCGGCTGCTTGCGTATTCGCCCGTCGTTTTTGCCGCCAATCCAAGCAACCTCGGAGTCTCCGGACTGACGTCCTCGCAGATCATCTCCGTTTTTTCCGGCAAAACCACCAACTGGCGCGAGCTCGGCGGCAAGGATCAGCCAATTTATGTCGCCACTCGGGAAAAGGGAGATTCCTGCCGCACCGTGCTCGAAGACCGTTTTCCCGGTTTCGCGGACATCACGACCTTTGCCGGGGAAACATTATTCAGTACTCCTAAAGCAGTGGAGGTGATAGGCCGATATGCAGGCACGATCGGCTATGTGCCGCTCGCCATGACCCGGAACACAAATCTGCGCCTCATGGCAATCGATGGCGTCGCCCCAACGGCCGCCAATATTCGTAACGGCCGTTACCCCTATGCCATTCCGTTGGGCATGGTCTGGCGCGGAGAGTTGAGCACCGCCGCCCAAGCTTTTAAGAGTTATCTTTTTAGCCCGAAGGCCCGCAGCACGATTGAAAATTACGGATCTATCCCCGCATTCTAAAGAGGTTTTTTCGAAGTGGTATTAGGGAAAGAAAGGGGAAAGCGTTTCTTATCCCGGCTGGCGAAATTTCGATCCATCAGGACGAAGCTGCTGGTTTCCCATTTCATGATAATGCTGATCACCGTTATCGCTGTGGGCTGGACCGGTTATCAAGTATTAACCAGGCAACTCCTCGCTTTTAAACGGCAGGAGATGATAACCCATGCCCGTCTCGCGGCCAGCCACCTCAATGACGAGCTGTTCCGCCTGGATTCCATCATGCGGCGGATCGCTGCCGGAAACGAGGTCAAGGAATTTCCGGATACGTATCGAGATCTTGCCTTAGCCGCCTATTTCACAAAATTTCGCCGGGTTTTCCCCGCTCTCTCTTACGTCAATGCCGCAGGTGAAGAGGAAGTGAAGGTGGTCAACGGTGAGATCTCCGAGACATCCAATCGCAGCAATTGCGAATCCTTCCAGGAGTCTAAAAAGGTTCCCAACACGGTCAGGATCGTCCCTCATTACAGCGGCGAAAAGCCTCTTGTCCGGTTTTCCTACGGCATTGTTCGTTATTTCGGCAACAAGTTCCTCGGTTCCGTCATCGGTTCACTCCCCTTTTCTGAACTGACCACGAACTTATCGGCCCATCAATTCGAGAACGGTTATCTTTTGGTTGTGAGCAATGACGGCACCATTCTTTACTCCACTCGAGATTCGGAGGAAATCCCGGCCAAAATCAGGCTTCGTGATCACCAGGGCAAAAACCTGGTGATGGCTGGTCTGACAACAGCCGGTTTTGAGAAAATTTTTATCAACCAATCCGAAGCACTTCTGGCTCATGCCCCGGTCGAGCCACTGGCGATTTCGGTTCTGATCGTCTTCCCTTACCAGGCCTTCATGGCGATCCCCAGACATCTGGGCGCCGTTCTCGTCTTCGTCTTGTTCATGCTCTGCCTTGTTGGGGGTCCGCCACTGTCCTTCCTGATCGCCAGGAAACTTTCTTCCCCACTGATCTCCTTGACCAAGGCCGTAAAGCGCATCAGCAGCGGCGACCTGCAGCCGATGGCTATAACGAAGGTCCGTGACGGCGACGAAGTGGGAAATCTGATCAATGCGTACAACAGACTTGCCCAGGACCTTCAGCAAACAACCATCTCCCGCGATTATTTCGAGAACATTATCGCTTCAATGACCGAAAGCGTTGTCGTCCTGGATGGGAAAGGAACCATACGGATATTGAAT
>JARRJE010000241.1:0-1284 GCA_037379765.1 Deltaproteobacteria bacterium | reverse complement strand
GTTACTCGAGGGATGAATTGCTCGGCCGGTCGATGTCTCTCATCTTTCCAGCCTATGATTCCATGGTCGTTTCATCGGCTTTCCATGACACCCCTCCCCCTTCCCGACGTGAAATTGACTGCGTCTATCGGACAAAGGAAGGTAAAGATCTGCCGGTTCTCTTCACTCATTCCCTGTTGCGCAATCGCAGCGGAGAAATAGAAGGGGCGATCTGCGTAGCTCTCGACATCCGGAAGAAAAAGCGGGAGGAGGCCGAAAAGGAGCGACTCCAGCAACAACTCCATCAGGCCAAGAAAATGGAGTCGATCGGAACGCTGGCCGCCGGCATCGCCCACGATTTCAATAACCTTCTTACCGCGATTCTCGGTTTTACCGATTTGGCCCGGGAAAGGGTCGGAAACGATCATCCGATCGTCGAGGATCTCGACCAAGTAAGAGACACCGGCCGGCGGGCTACAGAATTGGTCCGCCAGATCTTGGCCTTCGGCCGGGAGACGAAACAGGAGAAAGGACCGATTCAGGTGCAGACCCTGGTCAAAGAAATTCTGAAACTGCTGCGCTCTTCCATCCCGACCAATATCGAGATCGAGCAACGCCTCGATGCAGAGGAAATTTTCATCATTGCCGATCCCTCTCAGATCCAGCAACTGGTGATGAATCTCTGCAGAAATGCTGCGCAAGCCCTTGAGGCGAGCGGCGGCAAGCTGCAGGTCGGTCTCGAGGCGGTCGACCTCACCGACGACGAGACCCACCCAGAAGGGCTGAAGCCAGGATGCTATCTACGAATTATCGTTTCCGATACGGGGCCGGGCATGGACGAAGCGACTCTCGCCCGGATCTATGATCCCTTCTTCACCACCAAGGAGGTGGGAAAAGCCACCGGATTAGGCCTCTCTGTGGTGCATGGCATCATCAAGGCACACAACGGTACGATCAGTGTCCAGAGCAAACCCGGTCAAGGCACGACCTTCACAATTTATTTGCCGGCCCAGCCTTCCGCCCCGACTTCCATCCTTCAGCCGCGCCCTCCGCTACCGCTTGGCAAGAAAGAACGAATTCTGGCCGTCGATGACGAACAGGCGATTTCGATGTTTCTTTCCCAGATGCTTCCCGAAATCGGCTATCAAGCGACGGTTTTCTCCGATAGTGAGGAAGCCCTGGCAGCTTTCCGTGCCGATCCATACAGTTATGATCTCGTCCTGACCGACCAGGCCATGCCCGGGCTCCAGGGAACCAGCCTGGCCAAGGTAATGCTGCGGCTCCGACCTGATCTCCCGATTATTC
>JARRJE010000240.1:0-4037 GCA_037379765.1 Deltaproteobacteria bacterium | reverse complement strand
TGACAGCCGATCGGCCTCGCCGGCATTAGCGGCATTCTGTCGGGTCATGGCGGCCATCTCTTCCAGTGACGAAGAGGTCTCTTCGAGGGCCGCGGCCTGATGTGCCGAGTCTTCGGCCAGCGAATGGCCGGCTTCGGAAATTTCCGCGGAAGAGTCAGCCACCCGATTGGAGTTGACCCGCAGTCCGGCGATGGTGGTGTTAATCGGCTTGATAACCCAGCGACTAATAAAGCCGATGAGTACGCCAATGGTGGCCGCCAACACCAGAAGCATGATCAGGCCGATGCCAGAGATCAGCCTCCTTTCGCTGGTCTTGGCCCGGGAGAGGGCGTATTCCCGTGCCCCGGCAATCGACTGTTCGCCCCGGTTTTCGATCTCTTCAGCGAGTTCGCTGTTCTTGTCATTTATCTTGCCAAAGATGTCCTTAATCTCGCCGACCGCCTGCATCTCCGCCAGGCTCACCTGCATCTCGATGGCGAGATAGGAAAAATTGCCCTCCATCTGATAACGAAAGGTCTGGCTGTCCCCGGCGACCTTTTCGCCGAACTCATAGATGTCCGCCGGAGTGGGATTCTTGCTGATGGTATATTTCACATATTTGACTTCCTTCGAATTGGCCAGCAGCTTCTCGATCACCTTGCCGGCAGAATCGAAATCAAAGGCCTCGGTCATTGGAAAGATCTGGTTTGCCACCGCCCGGATCAGGGTGTTGTAAGAGGAGACATACAGACCGAGAACGATCTTCCTGGTCGCAGCATCCGCTTTGTCCAACTCGGCGGCGATGTCGTCGAATTCGTCACGGAGGGTCCTTACAGACTGCTGCTGGTCCTTCTCCATCTGTTCGAGGATGGCTGAGACCAGCCCGCGGTTGTTGGCTACCACTCCGAAATTGACGAGAACGGTAATGGCAACCAGGGCCACCGCCAGGATCATCGAAATTCCGATGATCAATTTCTTAGATAAAGCCATTTATCTTCTCCGGCATTCAGTTTGCGAAGGCAGTGGCAGAGGGGCTTCGCTAAGGAGCCTCCTCCTTGACCTCCCTACCAGGAATAGGCAATGGGATCGATCCCCCCTTTCTTCATGAGCCCAAGGGAAAACCTCAGCCGGGAGATGTCGAAGGGCTCCATCTTCGGGGCGCCGAACGCCGTCTTGGATGCAATGGCCGCCTTGGAGATCTTCTGACGGACCCTGGCGGGCACGGCTCTTGAAGCGGTGAGCACGTTGTCGGGATTCTTCTCGATGGAGATGCCGGGGATGCGGTACATGTCCATGCCAGGGAATTTGTCCTTGTGGGCCTCCCACCACCAGTTCTTGACCATCGCCGCCTTGGCCTTGCCGGCCCTCACAGCGCCGACCGCTGCCCCGTGGCTGGCAACGCGGATGGCCGCTTTTCCGGCAGTGGCTGCCTTGGCACTCGATTCGCCGGAGGAGGCACCTACAGTATAGGCGATCTCGGCGGGATGGTTGGCAAGAATGGCTGCTGGGTCCTGTCCCCTGGGATAAATCAGCACACCGGAATAGAACTCCCTGCCGTTCACGTTCTGAACCAGGGGCACACCTAACTTACGGGCGTTGATGACGGCCTGGACGAATGAACCCACATAAACCAAGGCCTGGTCATTCGTGCTGAAGGCCTCAAGAATCTCGGGGTAGCTTTTGGCAATCCTCGGTTTGATCGCCAGGCCGGCATGCTGCGAAAGCGCCTCGGTGATGGCCCGGGCCTGGCTACCCTTGCTCATCCAGGCCGGTGGGAACCAGCAGGTGATGGCCTCGGCCGCCCCCGCCGGCAGGGCCATGGCGGCCCCCAGCAGAATAGCACTGAACAGGATCATTATTTTTCGCATCGCTTTCCTCCCCTTTTTTATCGGGTGCACCTCTCTTCCCTGAATCCGTGATCCCATGACCCAAACGATAAATTTTTAATTATTTTTTTGGCTACTTACAAGAATATCAATATTGTGTATTTGCACCTTTGCTGGTGAGCTGCTCCTCAGAGCGACCGCATACTTTTGCCGGGAACTTTTCACTATCGCGGCAGGACCGTTGAAACCATTTCTGTCGCGCATCATACCGCTGACGAACGCTTACGGATTCAGTCGATGTGATCGCGAGAAGAATTGACCTGTTATGTGAAAACCTTATCGGTGATTGTCAACAAAAGTTGACAGTGTTTCTTGGAAATTAGGGGAGAAAAACTTCCGCGATTACATCACAAACTAGCTGATTTTCCCAGTCCGCTGGGGCCACGCGGAAAAGTGCGCACTTGACTGAGGAAGGATGGGACGTGATTGACCAGCATGAGAAAACGAAAAACCAGAAATATTCCCCATGTTGCTGAGGCAGACAAAGTCCACATTTCATACACCCACGCCAGCGGTCGAAAATACTAGAGCGGTGTAACTTTCCCGCCACTTGCTCCATTCTCAGCCCTGCAAACCTACATCCCAGCGAGGCTTCCGATCCGCTGCGGCCCCCATTGCAAATACCACCACAGCGGACATTTACGGCTGCGACTTTCAACCCGTAGGCTTTGCCATGATCTCAGTTAGCTGAGGCATTGTTATTCCGCTTTTCCGGATTTTTTCCGCAAAAACGGAAAAGTACCTCAATTTATCCTCCCTTTGAGACCGTGTTGAGGTGCGTTCCTCCGCCGCCACCTTTGCGGCTTCCTCATGCATCCCCTTGGTATCCAGATATCTTTTCCAGCCCTTTTGGGTAGACCAGAAAAAGGCAACCCGATCATTTTTCTCTGGTGCAGTTTTTGCTTAACTCGCCCTATCATTAACCTAAATCGATACGGGCAACCTCTCTCCGTCTTCTTCGTATTCGCATACTTTCATAACAGAGAAAACAACAATCTTTTGGGTTAAGCACCGAAGCATGCTCAAATCCCAGCAGGGGTTCTCCTTGGGAAGCACAATTAAGTTCAATTTGGAGGAGGGACATGAAAAAACAATATAATAAGTGTGAGCTTTCAAAGGTAAAAATACCTTGGACGCGACGGCAGTTCATAAAGGGCTGCGCAGCGGTGGGGGTTGCCATTAGTCTTCCATCATTGGGGGCGATGCCATGGGGTACCCGTAAGGCATTCGCCCAGATTCCCGGCGGCACGCTGCCTCCTGGTGACGTGGATAAATTTGTTCTTCCTCTAGTCAAACCGCCGGCCATGCCGCCCAGTAAGACACTAAAAAATCAGGATCTGTACAAGATTGCGGTCAGACAGTTCACCCAGCGCATTCTATCGCCGCCGCATCCGGAGACCACGGTCTGGAGCTATGGCTCTGTCGATTTTCCTGGTACCGTTGCCCAGGGCGGCACCTTTAACTATCCGGCCTTCACTGTTGAGGCTAACTGGAACAGAAAAGTCGCCGTCGAGTGGCGAAACGAGCTGGTCGATGACAACGGCAACTACCTGCCCCATCTGCTTCCAGTCGACCCGACGCTGCACTGGGCCAATCCCCCAGGAGGCAGGCTTGGCCGGGACACGCGGCCCACCTTCACCGAAACGCCCGGTCCTTACACAGGCCCCGTGCCTATAGTCACACACGTCCACGGTGCTCACACGCATGAAGACAGCGACGGTTACCCTGAGGCATGGTATCTGCCGGATGCCATTAACATCCCCATGAAGTACGCGGTAACCGGCACTTTCTATGATTATTTTATGAAGAAGTACAATCACAAGTGGGATACCGGCACGGCTTCGTTCGTCTACCCAAACGACCAGCGGGCCACTACTCTTTGGTATCATGACCATACTCTGGGGATGACAAGATTGAACGTTTATGCGGGTCCGGCTGGCTTCTATCTGATCCGCGGTGGCCCTGATGACGTTGTGTTGGACAGCCGGGATGGCAGTACGGCGATCCTGCCGGGACCGGCCCCCACAGTAGGGGATAATCCCTTAGGAGAGTATGGCGAGATCCCCATCGTCATCCAGGACCGCTCTTTCAACGCTGACGGTTCGCTGTTTTTCCCCGACACCCGCGCATTCTTCGACCAGTATTCTGGCCCCTATATCCCTGAAACACCGG
>JARRJE010000239.1:0-4041 GCA_037379765.1 Deltaproteobacteria bacterium | reverse complement strand
GATTGGGCGAACAGCTCCTTTGCCTCCGTTATCCAGACTTTCGTCTTCGCCGCTTATTTCACCCGACAGGTGGCCGCCAACAAGACCGTTGCCAGTGCCCAATGGGGCATGGCCATCAGTCTGGCCGCCCTGCTCGTCGCCTTCGGCGGCCCGATTCTTGGCGCCATCGCCGATCAGAACGGCCGTCGCAAACCCTGGATCGCCAGTTTTTCCCTGCTCTGCATTGCGGCCACCGGATTGCTCTGGTTCATCAAACCGGACCCAGTCTACGCCATGCATGCCCTGTTGCTGGTGGCTGCGGGCACGGTAGGTTTCGAGTTCGCCAGCATCTTTTACAATGCCATGCTGCCGAGTCTGGCCCCGGCAGGTACCGTCGGCCGTTGGTCCGGTTGGGGCTGGGGAGCGGGGTACCTGGGCGGCCTCGCTTGCCTGGCAGTAGCGCTTGTTGCCCTGATTCGCCCGGAAACCGCCTGGATCAAACTCGGCAGCAGCCAAGCCGAGAATATCCGTGCCACCTTTCTGCTCGTGGCCGGCTGGTATCTCCTCTTCTCCTTGCCCCTCCTGCTGTTCACTCCGGATGAACGGCGAGACCGCCTGCCTCTTGCGGAAATGGTGAAACGTGGCTGGGCCCAGTTGCTCGCATCCCTCCGCCACGTTCGCAGCTATCGCCAGATCGTCCGCTTCCTCATCGCCCGCATGGTTTACATCGACGGCCTAGCCACCCTCTTTGCCTTCGGCGGAGTTTACGCGGCAGGCACTTTCGCCATGAACGAACAGCAGATCCTGTTGTTCGGCATCGGCATGAACGTAACCGCCGGTCTAGGAGCTGCGGCCTTCGCTTTCCTCGACGATCGGCTCGGCGGCAAAGCCATCATCCTTCTTTCCCTTCTCGGCCTGATCATCTCGGGCGGCCTGATTCTGATTGTATCCTCGCCCCTGCTCTTCTGGACCTTCGGGCTGCTGCTCGGGATATTCGTCGGCCCGGCCCAGGCGTCCAGCCGCTCTTATCTTGCAAGAGTGGCCCCGGAGCATTTGCAGAACGAGATGTTCGGCCTCTTCGCCCTCTCCGGCAAGGCCACCTCCTTTTTTGGCCCGCTGGTGGTG
The DNA here is from genome assembly GCA_037379765.1 of Deltaproteobacteria bacterium. Lineage (GTDB taxonomy): Bacteria > Desulfobacterota > Desulfobulbia > Desulfobulbales > UBA5123 > JAJYKH01. Next base: position 2,937 of record JARRJE010000239.1, on the reverse strand, counting down.
GGCTGGCTCACCCTGTTCACCGGCAGCCAGCGGTTGGGCATGAGCGGTATCCTCGCCTTCTTCCTCGTCGGCGGCCTTCTAATGCTCACCGTTCCCCCCGATCGCCGGGAGATCTGAAATCTTTTGCCTCGGCGTTTCATGTTGATCGGGCTCTCCTTCGAAGAGAGATGATCAGAATAATAGGATGGTAAGAGTATTTTGGTCCGAGTTATGGATACTCCCAGCTTTCTGCTATACTAATTAGGAGAACCAGGTCCATCTCATTTTGTCGTGCTGTTGCCATGAAATACCGCCTGCACGAGATCACTCAATACCGGAACAAACACAACCTCTTTGCCGATCGTCATGAGGCGGGCCAGATTCTGGCCGAAATGCTGGCCCCGGAGTACGCCGGCATTGAGAACGGCATCGTCCTAGCCATTCCCTCGGGCGGAGTGCCCATTGGCATCGAGATCGCCCGGCGCTTAGTCTTGCCCCATGACCTGCTCATCGTCCGCAAACTGCAGATTCCCGGCAACACCGAGGCCGGCTTCGGCGCCATGAGCCTGGACGGCAGACGATTCCTGAACGAGGAAATGCTTCGGTACCTTCACCTCAGCAACGAACAGGTCGAGATGCAGGCCGCCATCGTCCGAGAGGAGCTCGAACGGCGCAACTGCCTCTTCCGCGAAGGACGGCCTCCTCCGAATCTGACCGGCAAGACGGTGATTCTCACCGATGACGGCCTGGCTTCCGGTTACACCATGCTGGCTGCGGCCGATTCGACGCGCAGACATGGAGCAGCCCGAATCGTGGTGGCCGTGCCTACCGCCCTGCTGGACTCCATCGAAAAGGTCGGCCCCTTGGTCGACGAGGTACACTGCGCCAACGTACTCGATTATTGGCCGTTCGCTGTCGCCAATGCTTACCGGCGCTGGCACGATCTCTCCCGAAGAGAGGTCCTGGCGCTCCTTGAAAAGGAATCCGCCCCAACTCCGTGAACCGAAGCAAAGGAGGCCCCGTATGAGTCCGGTCGAAACTATGGAACGAGTAAAACGGATCTCACCCGAAGACCTCAACGGGATTCTCGAACACCCGGAAGTGGTCATCCTGGATGTCCGCGAAAAGCAAGACTGGGAAATAAGTGAAGAGATGATCGAGGGTGCGATCGCTGAGGATCCGAAACACCCGGAAGCATGGCTGGGTCGATACTCCAGGGATCTCGCCTACGTCCTTTATTGAGCATCGCCCGAAGAGGGCACCAGCGCCAGGGTGGCGCGCAAGATGCAGGAAAGCGGCTTCGAGCAGGTGCAGATCCTGAATGGCGGCTGGAAGGCCTGGCAGACAAAAGGTTATCCCGTCGTCCCCAAATGAGAGTGATAGGCCCTTCCCAATCTGCAGGAAGGGCTTGGTTGTACGGAAATCCGACGGTTTTTCACCGATGGGAGGTCTCCCCCAAGGAAGCGATCTGCATTCAGAAGGAGCTTGCTCCCTTAGTGGACCGCTCGCCGCTTGAGAGGTCGGTGCATTTTATTGCCGGCCTGGATGCCGCCTTTTCTGAGGACGCCGGTCTCTGCTTTGCCGGGGCGGTTCTCTGGGATAGAGAAAAACGAACGGTGGTCGATGAACGGGTCGCCGTCTCACCCCTCACCTTCCCTTACGTACCCGGCCTCCTCTCTTTTCGGGAGGGCCCGGCCTTACTCGCGGCCCTGAATCAGCTCGGGCGCCGGCCGGACCTTCTCCTCTGCGACGGCCAGGGCATTGCTCATCCCCGACGGCTCGGGATCGCCAGCCATCTGGGCCTGGTCACCGACCTCCCCAGCATCGGGTGCGCCAAAAGCCGGCTTACCGGCACCCATACCGAACCTGGATCCATGCGGGGGAACTGCACCCCCCTGCTGGGTGACGACGAGGTGATCGGGACGGTGCTCCGCACTCGCACCGGGGTCAAATCCGTCTATGTTTCCATCGGCCACCGGATCGACCTGCAGACCGCCAAAGAACTGGTGCTCGCCTGCTGCGACCGCTATCGCCTTCCTGAACCGATACGGCTGGCCGACCGCCTGGTCGCAGCAACGAAAAAACGACATCTGGGCAAATCCTGACCACTTTCTGGAGTACCCCGGCAGCAGTTCCGGGTCCGCTCAATTTGCTTTTTGACAAGCGTCCCGGCTTTTGCCCATAATATGACTAAGCATTTCCCCCTTGCTGCCGGGCTCGGCGCCATGGCCATTCCTCATCTTGCTTTCCCGGAAATCGCGAACAGACGAAACAGCTCCGATGAGCGACAACCAACCAGTTAAGGAGGAGAACATGAAGAGAAAGTTCGTCATCGGCCCCACCCTTGCCGCCCTTTTGTTTGTCGGCATGCTGCTCGCGCCCGTCGCCGCCTTCAGCCAGAATGGCGACCGGCTGCCGAGCCCCTTGCAAGAAAAAGAGTATCAAGGCGTTCCGTACATCAGTGGCGGCGTCGGCGAGGGTGAAAGAGGGGCCCTGCGGCAATTGCAAACAAAATACAACTTGAAGGTCGAATACTCAGTGAGGCAAGGTAACTATCTGGCCCTGGTCGATACGGTCATCAAGAACGCCCAAGGCAAGACGGTTCTCGATGCCACTGCTCAAGGCCCATGGCTGTACGCAAAGCTGCCGGCGGGCAAATACACGATCAAGGCCACCACCCTGCGAGGCAAGACCCAGGAGCTGCAAGTCGAGATCCCTCAGCAGGGCCTACGGGAAATCACATTCACCTGGAAGCGAGCTCACGTCCATGAGTGATAGGAAACCTCATGATCATCACCGGGCCCTGCTGGCCCAGCCCGTCTCCCTGATCTTTACCCCCCTTTTTCGCTTGCGGCCTCGGCGAGATGCACGGCGGCCAGCTGTTCTCCCTCTTCATTGTCCTTTTTCTGGCCACTTGTGCCGATGACGTCCGGGGTTGCCTAATATGGGCCTCTGCGG
>JARRJE010000238.1:0-4050 GCA_037379765.1 Deltaproteobacteria bacterium | reverse complement strand
GTGCATGATTTCAGCAGACCATACCTCAACGGTTTTTTATTATTGACGCTGGCTGAAAGCTGAAAAGTGATCGCTGAACGCTGACGGAGTAAGGAGGAAGGAGATGGCTGATGAACCCGTTGATGATGGTTGGGCTGAGGCATTGGAGGAACAGAAGAACAACGAGGGCGAAGGTGCTGAAACCGCTGAATGGGGTGAATCCCAGGCAGCCGATTTCGAGGAGTTGAGCGAGGGCACCGGTGGGCAGGGAGGCAGCCAGAATCTCGATTTTCTTCTCGACATTCCTCTCGAGGTGACGGTGGAGCTCGGCCGCTCCTCGATAGTGATCAACCGGCTGCTGCAGCTCACTCAAGGCTCGGTGGTGGAACTCGACAAGGCTGCCGGGGAAACCGTAGAGATTTACGTCAACAACAAGCTGCTCGGCAAGGGAGAAGTGATCGTCATCAACGACCGTTTCGGGGTGAGGATCACGGAGATCATCAGTCAAGCCGACCGCATCAAGAACATGAGCTGAGGCGGAAACCGTGCGGACTGAAGCCATGTCGAAGGGAGATGGTCGCCGACCTTGGCGGGGCAGCCGACTCTTGGTCTTTTTTCTAGCGGCATTCGTCTGCTGGCACGGGACAACTACGCCGCTTCTGCGGCCGGCAATCGCCATAGCTGCCCAGCAGGGACAGAAAGCTGCTCAAAAAGGCATGGCAGTGAAAGCGGCTGGCGAGCTGCAGCAATCCGCTTCTCTTTTCCTCATTATGCTGAAAGCAGTGGGGGCACTGGCCCTGGTCCTGGGCCTTATCGCCCTCATCGCCTTCTGGCTCCGGAAGGCAGGCTGGGGCTCGAACGTGCATGGCCGCGGAGGTTCGCTCATCAAGGTACTCGATACCCGCATGGTCGCCCCGAAGAAATACGTCGCCGTCCTAAGGATCGCCGATGAGTTTGTGGCGGTGGGCATCACCGACCAGCAGATCAATCTCCTCACCAGACTTGAGCCCAACGAGGATCTGACCGCCAGCCCGACAGCGCGCAGGGCAGGGGTGCCCACCCTGGGCTCCTTTGCCGCCATCTTCGCCAGGGCGCGCAAGTCCGGCAATGACGATTCTTTTCGATCATGAACGGGAGCAGAAAGGACATGTGCGGCAAACCACGATCCGTCGCCGGAAGCGATCGCCGCCGGCCAAATTACCACCTTGCCGCCGGCTTGCTCGCCGGCCTGATCCTGGTCGTCCTGCTCGCCGACAAGGCCGCCGCCATTCCACTGCCCTCCCTCAAAATCGGCCTGGATCAGGCGAAGAGTCCGCAACAGGTTTCCACCCTGATCGAGATCCTGCTCATCTTCACTGTGCTTTCCATGGCTCCGGCCATCCTGCTGATGATGACCTGCTTCACCCGGCTGGTGGTGGCTTTTTCCTTTTTGAAGCACGCCTTAGGCACCCAGCAGACCCCGCCCAATCAGATTCTAATCGGCCTCTCCCTGTTTCTCACCCTGTTCATCATGGCCCCGGTCTTTTCTCGGATCAATCAACGGGCGATTGCCCCCTATCTTGCTCAGAAGATCGACGTTCAGCAGGCTTTCAGCCAGGGTCTGCAGCCGTTGCGGACGTTCATGTTCAAACAGACCCGGGAGAAGGATCTGGCCCTCTTCCTTTCCATCGCCAAGGTCAAGAAGCCGGCCAATAGGGAGGGAGTGCCCACCTCCGTTCTCATCCCCGCCTTCATGATCAGCGAGCTCAAGACCGCTTTCGAAATCGGCTTCGTGCTCTTTCTGCCTTTCCTGATCATCGACATGGTGGTGGCGAGCGTTCTGCTCTCTATGGGCATGATGATGCTCCCTCCGGTGATGGTGTCGCTGCCTTTCAAGCTGCTTCTCTTCGTGCTGGTGGACGGCTGGTATTTGATTGTCGGTTCGCTGGTCAAAAGCTTCGGAGTATAAGCCATGACCCCTATGGAAGCCATCACCCTCGGCCAAAATGCCATCAACTTGACTTTGCTCCTATCCGCCCCGCTGCTCGTCATCGGCATGGTGGTGGGGATCCTGATCGCTCTTTTCCAGGCGGTCACCCAGATCCAGGAGATGACTCTCACCTTCGTGCCCAAAATCGTTGCGGTCATGCTGGCGTTGCTTTTCTTCTCATCCTGGATGCTGATCAAGCTCACCAGCTACACGGAGAATCTGCTCCACAGCCTGCCGCGGCTCATCCGCTAGCGCCAAGCAAAGATGATCGATGATCGACGCTGCCCTTCTCAATTGGACCCTTGCTCAGTTTCTGAGCATGGTGGTCATTATGACCCGTGTGGGGCCGCTCGTCTTCATGATGCCGATTCTGGGCTCCCGTTCCGTGCCGATGCAGGTGAAGGCGCTCTTTACCCTGATGACCGCCCTGGTGCTGGTACCGGTGGTGCAGGTCTCCCCGGCCCTCCTGCCGGAGACCGTGCTGGGCTTTGTCCTTTTCGTTCTGCGGGAGGTTGCTTTCGGGGCCATCCTCTCGATCTTTGCGCAGCTGGTGTTCTTGGCGATGGAGATGGCGGGCGAGATGGTGGGGATTCAGATGGGCTTGGGAGTGGTCAGTGTCATCGATCCCCAATTCGGCGGTCAGATTTCCCCGATCGGCCAATTTTGGAACATTCTGGCCATCCTTATCTTTCTGGGCATGGATGGCCATCATCTCTACTTCCGGACCCTGGTGGAAAGTTTCGCCTGGGTGAAGCCGGGAGGGCTGCATCTCAGCCACGCCACTTACGAGGGGATCATGACCGGAGCCGGCCATATGTTCACCCTGGCGGTGAAGATCATGGCCCCGGCCACCGCAGCTCTCTTCTTTGCCCAGGTGGCTATGGGCATCATCGCCAAGACCGTGCCCCAGATTCCAATTCTTATCGTGGGACTGCCGCTCAACATCGGCCTCGGTCTACTTTTCGTCGCCCTGTCATTGGGATATTTCCTGCCCCTCATGATCCAGAACTTCGAGATGCTGGGGCACCTGCTGCCGAAACTGGCGCAAGGCCTGGGAGGATAAACAATGGCTGAAGAACACAGCGGCCAGGAAAAAACCGAACGCCCCACCGAACGACGCCTGCAGGAGGCCCGTCGCAAGGGGGACGTGGCCAAAAGCCAGGAGATCCCCTCCGTCGCGGTGCTGCTCGCCGGTCTCATGGTTCTCTACTTCGGCGGCGGCTTCATGCTTAAGCAATTCATGCGAATGCTGAGACACTACCTGGGTCATCTGAATACCTACGAGATCGTGCCCACCAACATGTCCAACCTGGCCGGTGACTCGCTCATTTATGCCTTCATGCTGCTGGGACCTTTCATGGCGGCAATCATCCTGGTGGCCCTCGCGGCCAACTATGCCCAGGTGGGAGGTCTCTTCACATCCGAAAAGCTGGTGCCCAAGTTCTCCAATATCAACCCCGTCCGGGGATTGGGCAATCTCTTCTCCAAGCAGATGGTGGCCAACACTTTGAAATCCATTGCCAAGTTGCTGATCGTGAGCTACGTGGCCTATGCCGAGGTGAAGAAGGTCCTGCCCCTCCTGCCCCCGCTCATGGCGCGGGAGCCTTACGAAATTCTTGTGTTCATGGCCTCGATCGCCTTCTGGCTCTTTCTCAAGGCCGCAGTCATCATCGCTGTGCTTGCCGGCATCGACTATGTTTTCCAGCGCTGGCAGTTCATGGAAAAGATGAAGATGACCAAGCAGGAGGTGAAGGAGGAGGCCAAGATGAGCGAGGGCGACCCCCAGATCAAGGGCCGCATCCGCGCCATCCAGATGGAGATGGCCAGAAAACGGATGATGGCAGCGGTGCCCGCCGCCGACGTGGTCATCACCAATCCCACCCGGCTGGCCATCGCTCTCCGTTACGAGCCCCCGGCCATGAGCGCTCCGACGGTGGTGGCCAAGGGGGCTGGGGTGATTGCGCACCGGATCAAAGAGATCGCCAGGGAGCACGGGGTGCCTCTGGTGGAAAACAAACCGCTCGCTCAGACCCTTTATCAGATGGTGGATCTGGACGCGACCATTCCGGAGAACCTCTTCCAGGCGGTGGCCGAGGTGCTGG
>JARRJE010000237.1:0-7157 GCA_037379765.1 Deltaproteobacteria bacterium | reverse complement strand
GTCATTGTTATTGAACTTTCCGGTGAATGCGGGAAAAGAATCACTGAAGCTCCTCATGGATTCAAGCTTCTCGATCCAGGGAAATAAGGATCTTCCAGTCTACTTCGTGTTCTTGCGAGTCGGTCCCCGGGCCCCACAGGAAATACCGGTTAGTCCCGGCAGACAGGAGGGCCAAAGGGAACGGCCCGCGCCCCGGGTCTATTCGCCGTCACGCGGAAAATCGAGACCAACCCCAAAGCTGCCGCGGGTGGCCATCGTCATCGACGATATGGGCATTCATAAGGAAACCGGGGCGCAACTGCTTGCCCTGAATCTCGATCTCACCTTCTCCTTCCTGCCGTATGCCCCCCACACCCGGACCTTGGCCCGCATCGCCAAGCGGCGCGGCCGAGACGTCCTCCTGCACCTGCCCATGGAGCCCGACGATGCCGAACGCTGGGACCCGGGGCTTGGCGCCCTTTACCTCGCCATGCCGGCGGCCACCCTGCGTATGCATTTCGAAAAGGATCTCTCGATGGTCCCGATGGCGATCGGCGTCAACAACCACATGGGGTCAAAATTCACCACCGACCGAAAGGCGATGCGGACGGTGCTCTCCCTTTTTCGTCCCCGCGGCCTCTTTTTCCTCGACAGCCTTACCACCTCCGCCAGCGTCGGCTACCAGGTGGCGCGGAAAATCGGAGTTCCGGCCCGGCGCCGCGACGTGTTTCTCGACAATGTCCAGGAGCGGGCGGCCGTGGAGCGACAGATCGACACTCTCATCAGGGTGGCCCGGAAGAATGGGTCGGCGGTGGCCATCGGCCACCCCCATCCCGCGACCGTGGCGGCCCTCACCGCCTACCTGCAGCGGCTGCACACCAAGGTCCGGGTGGTGGGCCTGCATCAACTTATGAGGTGACAGGTGATTGGGTGAAAGATGCCGGGGGGATAAGGGTTTGATATTCCTGTGAGACGTGATGTAATCGTGACGAGTGGCATCTGACAAGTGACGAATACCACCGATTTCGGTCTCGCCGACGAGTACGTGGGCGTCATGAAAGGGGTGATCCTTTCCCGTTTACCAACGGCCCGCATTGTCGATCTCACCCACCAGATCCCGCCGCAGGATCTCCGCCGGACCGCATATCTCATTGAGGCCGCCCGACCCTATTTCCCGGCTGGTACTCTCCATGTGCTGGTGGTGGATCCCGGGGTGGGGACCTCCCGCCGCCTGATCCTGGTGGCGGCGGCCGGGCAGCTTTTCCTCGCCCCGGACAACGGCATCCTGACTCTGCCAATCAGGGCCGGATTCGAAACCGCTTACGAGGTGGAGTGCTGCGAGCTGTTTCTCGAGCCTGGGAGCACCACCTTTCACGGCCGCGACATTCTGGCACCGGTCGCCGCCGAACTGGCCAAGGGCTTGGCCCCGGCAGCAGTGGGCCGCCCTCTGAGCCGGGAAGAGCTGGTATCTCTCCCTCTTGCCTCAGTGGTGATCGATCCGGCCGGCACCGGCGTGGCCGGGGAAGTGGTGAGCATCGATCATTTCGGCAACCTGTTGACCAACATCCCCTGCGATGCCCTCCGGCAGGCCGGCGGCCCGCCGCCCTTTTCGGAGATCGTCATCCGGATCGGGGAGACCATGATCGCCGGGGTGGCCTCTTCTTACGGCACCGTTGCGCCGGGCGAGCTTCTCGCCCTTTTCGGCAGCCGCGGTCTCTTGGAAATTTCGGTCAACCAGGGCAGTGCCGCCAGGGAGCTCGTCGTCGGTCCCGGCGAGCCGGTTTCGGTTCTGATCGGTGGCCGATCGTGAATCGTGAATCATATCGAGTGGGTGCGTGGGTGAGTGGGTCAGTGGGCGAGTTAAGTAGAATAAAAAATCAATCACTTAGCAACCCAACAACTCAACAACTCATCTTGAACCTCGTGCCTCGTGCTGCCTCGTGCCTGAGTTTACCGCAGCTTCGATTCACCCTCAACGGGCTCTATCCATCTTTTCCTCTTTACACGGGGTTGATTCAGAATTAAATTAAAGCGTTATTTTTCCTGCAGAGGAGGAAGCCCGTGGAAGAAGAACACATCGTCACCATTGCCCATTTGCTCAAGACCATGTCTCACCCGATCCGGCTGAAGATTCTCTGCCTTCTGCAGGATCAGGAACGCACGGTGGGACAGCTGCGCGAAGAGGTCAAAACGACCAACGCCAATGTCTCGCAGCACCTTGCCATCCTGCGCAATCAGGGAATCGTCAGTTCGCGCAAAGACGCCAACTTCATGTACAACCGGATCGGGGACGAACGGATCCTCCAGCTCATCCAGTCACTGCGGGATCTCTATTGCCAGTAGAATCCTGACCAGAGCAGTTCGCCATAGCAATCAATCATCTGGATCTCCTCGGAACACTGCATCAACGATGGCCTGCCAGACCGGCTCTGTGTCGTGACCGACGTTGCGCCGTAGCCGGCCGAAGACTCGGACCTGCCCCATCTCGGCAATGGTTCGCAGGTTGTCACAGATGATCCTTTCGTTTTTCTCCCTATCAGCATCGGAGCAAACAACTCCCAAAACGGGAATCCTGCGGGTACGCAAGGCCTCCAGGGTAAGAAAGGTGTGATTAAGGGTGCCGAGGCCGCTTCTGGCGACAAGCAGAGTGGGAAGCTGCAGACGAGCCAGAAAATCGGCCAGGAGAAGGTCTCGGCGCAGCGGGACCAGCACCCCGCCCACTCCTTCCACGATCAGGAATTGGTGACGGCCGGCAAGCTCCCTGAAACGCTCAAGAATCATTTCAGGGTCGATTTGCCGTCTTTCCTCTATGGCGGCGAGATGCGGCGAGGCCGGCAGCCGGAAGCGGAAGGGAGCCCGCAGCTCGGGCCGGGCTTCGGTCGTCTTTCCCGCCGCTTTCAAGCATACCGCGAGGTCTTCCGGCACCCCCTCGCTGCCGGTGCTCACCCATTTTTGATAATCCGCGTCGATCCCCTGCCGTCGTAAATATCCCAGAAGCCCCCCGCAGACGAAGGTCTTGCCCACGTCGGTATCGGTGCCGGTAACGAATAAGGCGGGATATGAATATTGAGTGCCGAGCGCTGAGTTCACTTTTCTTTTCCGTTTTCCGTGTTCTGTGTTCTGTGTTCTGTGTTCTGTGTTCTGTGTTCTGTGTTCTGTGTTCTGTGTTCTGTGTTCTGTGAAAAGCCCTGTAACCGAATGGTTGAGCGGGGTCAATGAAGAAGCGTTCCTTTGTCGCAATTGCCCGTAAATCGTGAATCGTAAATCGTGACGAGTGATATGCAGTTGCTCTCTCAGGTTGTTTAGTTGCTCAGCTCTGTAAAAACAAAGGTCAGGAGCTCATGAACTCAATCGCCGCTTGCTCCCACCGTCCCTTCAATCTTAAAACTTAACACCGAATACTTAAAACTCGCCAAAAGCCATTTTCCGGCTTTTGGCGTGCACCAGAAAGACTTGATACGTTAACCGATAGCCGCCGCAGTGCTCGGCAAACCAGTCGTCGAGCCTGCGCATCCGTCCCCTGGTAAAAACCGGAGGCGGTCCCTCCTGCCAGCCGGCCGTGCCCGTGTTTCGAATGTGATGGAGCAATGCGGGCAGAGACTGATACCGGCGGATGATACGCACCTCTTCCACCTCACCCACCGCGAAGTGCTCTTTCAACAGCCGGCGGAGATCTTCCGCCTTCGGGAAACTCTCAGCGGGAAGGGCTACCGGCCGATCGAACAGAAATGAAAGCCCCTGTCGGAGCTCCTCGAGGGTGGCCGGCCCGAAGATGGAGGCCAGAAACGTGCCGGAAGAGGTGAGCAGGCGACTGACATTGGCCACAGCCGCCGGCAAGTCGGCGAACCAGTGGCAGGTCGCGTTGGAGGTGACCAGATCGAAGTGCGTGCTGGCGCGGTCAAGGAAAAGCTCGGCATCTTCGCATTGAAAACGGAGGTTCGGCCGATCGGCTAATTTGCCGGCGGCGGCATCGAGCATGGTCGCAGAGAAATCCAGGGAGATGATCTCGGCATGCGGGAAACGCTCGGCAAGGGATAGAGTATAGCTGCCGGTGCCGCAGCCGGCCTCGAGCACGGAGGCAATGGGGCCCGATGGCAAACGGTCGGTAAGCAGTCGGGCTACTTCATGCTGGATGCCGGCATGGCGGTCGTAAGTGGCGGCGGCCTGGGTAAAATGGCGCCGAATATCCCGTTTCCTCGCTCCCTTCATCAAGGAACAAGCTGGGGAAAGGAAAACGAGATGGCCCGCATGCTCTACGATCTCCAGCTCCGCTCCCGGCAGCTCCGCACGCTCGCCAAGAGCAACGACGATGTCCCGCCGGCCATGAACCAGCCTGGTTTTTACCGGCGTCGGCAGGGTGCGGGCCCGGGCCAGATAGTCAAGCCCACGATGGAGGATCTCGACCCGCGGCTCCTGTAAATAATCCTTTTCCAGGCTTTCCCGGAAGAGTTGATAATGAGGCCTGTCGCCGAGGAAACACTTGCGATAGAAGGAAGCGAGGAAACCCCGAGGGGCGATGGCAAATTCCTGCCGGATCGCTTCGATTTCCTCGGACGGCCGCTCGTGGCGCATGGCAAATAAAAACAACTCCGCCACCCGCTCGGGATAATCACGAGCGAAATCGAGAGCGAGATGGGCGCCCATGGACCAACCCGCCAGCCGCATGCAGTCCACCCCCTCCCGGTCGAGGAATCCGAGCAGCTCTTGGCTGAAGGAATCAGGATCCACGAACCCCTCGGGATAGTGCCAGGACAGAGGCGGCCGGGCCAAGCCGAGGACGCGGCCGTCAAAGCCCCAACCCGGAACGAAGACGATAGGAGGCCGGGACCCGGTCGATTTGCTGATGCGCCAGATCATGCTTTTACCATGAAGCGCTCAGCCATCAGCGGTTATTCCCCAGCAAAGTGACCTGCTCTTGTCGTTGCGAGATGCTGATGATGGCTGCTGAACGCTTCAGCCCTTATGGAGAAGTGAGTTGATACCGTTTGAGTTTCTTGTGCAGTCCTTGCCGGGTAATACCCAGCAGTTTGGATTTCCGGCTGCGGTCAGGACGTCGCGTGAACATTTATCGACGGTAATCTGCCCATTTTCGCCGGTCAAAGCGACCATACGCTCTACCTCACGCCGGAGCTGACGCACGTTTCCCGGCCAGTGGTAGGATTCTAGTAGGTTGAGCACCTCCGGTGAAAACCCGCCCACCTTCTTGCCGAACCGTTTACTGATCTCTTTGTGAAAATGGATCGCCAGGGGCACGATATCCTCACGTCGTTTCCGGAGCGGAGGGATGCGGATCTCCACCGAAAAGAGCCGGAAGAAAAGGTCCTCCCGGAACCGGCCCGCCTCGACCTCGGCCTTGAGGTCCTTGTTGGTGGCGCTGATAAGGCGGAGGTCGTAACTAATGATCTTGTTGCCGCCGAGGCGCGTCCCCTCGCCTTCCTGGATGGCCCGCAAGAACTTGGGCTGGATGGCTAGGGGCAGCTCGGCGATCTCATCGAGAAGGAGGCTGCCGCCTTTCGCCTCTTCGAAACGGCCGGGTTTCAGGCGGTCGGCTCCTGTGAAAGCGCCTTTCTCATAGCCGAAAAATTCGCTCTCCATCAGGTTCTCAGGGATGGCTGCGCAGTTGATTGCCACGAAAGAGCGCTCCCGGCGGGTGCTTGCTTCATGGATCATCCGCGCGATAAGCTCCTTGCCGGTGCCGTGTTCTCCCTGGATCAGCACATTGACTGGTGATTTGCTCACCAACTGGACCAGATCCAGAACATCGAGCATCGCCGGGCTCTCGGCGATGAAAGGCGTATCGAGAAAAAAGCCCCGGTCGAACCTCTTGACCTCGCGATTCAGCTGGCTGGAAATGCGCAGGATTTCCTGATTGAGGATGATACTCTCGATGGACATCGACAGGTAAATGGCGACCTCTTCCAGAAGCTCCAGGTCAGGTTGCGGGTTGTAAAGCCGGTCTCTTCCCCGATGATGGTATGAAACCCCTGGCGCAGATCGAGATCGTTATCGATTACCCCCTCTCCGGAGGTGACCACCCGCCCCGCCACACTTCCTTCCCGGGGAGCCTCTATCTGCTTTTCCTCGATGCCGGTGCCGAACTTGGACCAGATCCTGTTGGTGCCGAGCTCGATGATGTAAATGGTGCAACGCTCGGCCTCCAACAACCTGGGCAGAATATCGACGTAGAATCGGAGAAGCGATTCATAGGTGTCCACCGTCCAGGCGCTCGCCACCCCTTCCAGGCGCAGCCTCAAGCCGGCAAGTCGCTTGCGAATGGACATCATGTTCATATCATGTGGGTTGGTTCCCAAGTGCAAACCTCCTTCAGACGAAAGAACTGCCAATGATGCGTACCCGTTTTCTTTGGAATGAAGAGGATCTTAGAATCGCTTGGCCCATCCGGGCGGCGTACGACGGCTAATTCGAGTTAGGATTTTTTCATCTGCCACCGGAAACGTCGGTGACACTCACAGATATAAAGAATTTTCCAAGAAAAGCAAGTCCGGATACGCGAATCCGCCGGAAGCCACCAACGACGGCCTCTAATCAATGGAATATAGGCCGAAATTTTTGAGGGGAAAGATTAAGGGGTAGGTAGAAGCGACCGCCCGCTATAGCAGCGCTATGCGTACGAGAGCGAGCGCGCAAAGATGCGGCGCCCGTACCGCTTTCTCAGCGTTCGATAAGCTTCTCGATCCGATACCCCGGCTGCTCCGGCATGTGCATGAAAATGATAATCTCCCCGATCAATCCGATGAAGAACGTCTGCAGGCCCACCAGACTGATCAGAACCCCGATGAGGAAAAGAGGCCGGCTCGATAGGCTCTGGCCCCAAAAAAGACGCTGGAAAACGGTTGTCCCGGCAAGGATCAGCCCGAGAAAACCAATGCCGCTGCCCAGCAATCCGAAGAACCGCAAGGGCTTCTGAGTGAACTTGAAGAGGAAGAAAATGGAAAGGATATCGAGCAACCGCCGCCAGTACACCCCGGGACGGTATAAACGCAAGCGGCAGTCCTCACACGCTTGCGCCAACGGGATCTCCTTGACTCTGAAACCCTTCTGAATGGCCAGCAAGGGAAGAAACCGATGCAGATCTCCATATAGCCCAATGTGTGCCAGGATCTCCCGCCGGATTAGCCGCACGCCGGAGGAAACGTCATGAAAGCTTTCACCGGTCA
>JARRJE010000236.1:0-4079 GCA_037379765.1 Deltaproteobacteria bacterium | reverse complement strand
CAAATCGGGAGAATAGGCAATGTCCCACAAGAGCTTAAAAGTCGCCGCAAGGGCGCTCGTCTTGGCAGGCGGCACCATTCGCCTGGCCCTGGCCGGCATCGGCGTCTCGATGGCGGCCTTCCTGATGATCGACAAAATCCGCCATCGCCGGCACGACAAGCACGCCCTGCCTTACGAGAAGATCAGGGAGGCCTTGAAGCGGTAACGGGTGACACAGAAGCCAGAAGGTCCAATGATCGGATGGTGAAAATTCCGAACCCGGACTCACAAAACGTCGCGAATTCACCACAGAGTACACAGAGACCACAGAGATAAGGCTTTAAAATAATGGACTGTTTTCTCTGTACCCTCTGTGTTCCCTGTGGTGGATGAATAAAGGTTTTTTTCAAAAGCCCTCAAGCTTCGCTTGAGAAAATGAGGTTCGCGCTTTTGCCTCCAAAATCAAATCGCCACGAGTTTCCGCCATGAAAACCATCCTTCTCCAAGCATACGGCGGCCCCGAGAGCCTGGTCCTGACCGATGCTCCCCGGCCGCAGATCGCCGAAGACGAGCTTTTGGTCCGGGTCCACGCCGCCGGCATCAATCCGGTGGACTGGAAGCTCAGCCGGGGCTACCTCAAGGATGTTCTCGCCTTTGACCTGCCGTTCGCCCCCGGCTACGACCTTTCCGGGGTAGTGGAGGAAACGGGCCCGGCGGTCAAGGACTTCCTGCCGGGCGATGCGGTTTTCGCAATGCGCGATCTCACCCGGCCCGGCGCCTATGCCGAGTACGCAGCGGTAAAGGCAAGCGAGGCGGCAGCCAAACCGACCTCCCTCGACCATGCCCGGGCAGCCGCCGTCCCCCTGGCGGCCCTTACCGCCTGGCAGGGCCTGTTCGACATCGCCGGGCTCCGGGCCGGCCAAAAGGTGCTCGTTCACGCCGCTGCCGGCGGGGTGGGCCACTTTGCCGTCCAATTCGCCCGCTGGGCCGGCGCCCACGTGATCGGCACCGCTTCGGCCATAAACCAGGACTTCCTGCGTCAAATCGGGGCCCACCAGACCATCGACTACACTTCCCAGCGGTTCGAGGAAGCAGTAAAAGAAGTGGATGTGGTTTTCGACCTCCTTTCCGGGGAGACCAGGGAGCGTTCCTGGTCAGTGCTCAAAAAGCACGGCATCCTGGTCTCCACCCTGCCGCCTCCGCCTCCGGCCGGGGTACTGGAGAAATATGAAGTCCGGGGCGAATCCATGTTGGTTCGGCCCAACGGCCGCCAGCTCGGCGAGATCGCCCAACTGATCGAAGAAGGAAAGATCCAACCAGAAGTGACTACCTATTCCTTCAGCGAAGCCCGCCGCGCCCACCAAATGAGCGAGGCCGGACATACCCGGGGGAAACTGGTGCTGGTCATCAAGGAGTGACAGAGCAGGCCGGCAACTTTGCCGCTGATTCCCGACGGCTGCGATCATTCACTATTTTGGTGTCCAATTGGCACAGAAAAAAGCCGGACCCAAAGGGCCCGGCTTTTTTCATTGATCTTCAGACAATCTGCTAGTTACGGTGTTGATGTCTTGAAGGGGCCCGAATCCGGAATGTTATCCCGGCTGGTCACTCCCGTGGTCGGATCGCCGCCCAGCCAGGCGACGGCACCGGGATAGCCCTCCACGTCGATGGTAATAGTCCCATCCAGGACGCCATTGTCCAGCCAATCGATGCAATCGAAAATCAACCGCTTGCCGTAAGTATCGTTGTGGACGTAAATGCAGGGCTCACCGCCCTCAGTCACGTAGAGGAGGTCCTGGAACGCCCCATAATCATTCAGGCTGAGAATTTCGGTGGTACGGTTGGCCTCAGCGGTAATGTCGATGCCCTTATAGTTGGTAATGGTATTTGTGGCATAATCATTAAAGAGCAATACGGCATTTTCAAATTCTGCCTTGAGTCCATTGAGGAACTCTGGAGTCATCCCGTGGCAATTAATGCACAACGCCTGGTTGGTGATGGTCGTGATTTCCCCTGTGGCAGCATCTACCTCCACCGAGTCGAAGGTATGGTTGGCGGTTCCGGACATGTGACAGCCGACGCAGGGCCCATCGCCGGTCTCGGGGGAGTCGCCGTTGGTCTCGATATTGGGATGCTGGTAGTTTGGGGAAGGGGTGTAATCTAGACTTTCTCCATTTGAAGTAAATTCAAAACCGGTATGGGTGACCGCGGCGTAAAGCGAGCCGGCGGTCGGCGCATGGTGGCCGGCAAACCGGGAAGAGAGAGAGTTATTCGCGTAGCTTTCCCTGATGGAGGTATCGTTGCCGCGGCCGCTGTGGCAGGCGGCGCAGACGTTGGATTTGCCCTTGTCGGGAAGGACCACGGGCTCCCCTGGGTTGTCAGGAGTAAGTTGCTGCGTACCCACCAAGTAGTTGAAATCAAGGGTGAGCGACCCGGGGTTCCGCAGCTGGCCTGATATCGCGCTCTCATGGCAGCCCCAGCAGAAAAGCATCTCATTCTGGCCTGAGGAGGTCAAGTCCCCCCCATTTTCGGGGTCTGGGGTCCAGCCCACCAGATGGGAGAAATCGTTGTTGAGATAATCATACTCCGTGCCGTTAATCGCGGCCTCCAGGTAGTTCATGAGACCGGTCGAGGTATGACACCTCTGGCATGCCCCGCGAGCCGACCCGGTGGGGTCGACACCATTGGTGTCGTCCCAGTCATAATGGCGCCAGGCGTCGCCGGTCTCGCCGACACCGGCCGCCTTGACCGCTCGAGATTCCGCCGCGGTCGTCTGCAGATCCGGGTTCGCCTCTACAAAAGCAGTGGCGGCATCGTCCTTGACCGTCGCGATTCTGCCGCCATGGGCTGATTCGGCCCACTGCTCATTCTTGGAACCCTCGATGTTAGCGGAATGCACGTTATGGCAGTCGCGACAGGACCGATCGCTGGCCTGCTTGACGATAAAGCCTTCGATAATATTCGGTGCGAAGTTAGGATCGTCCTCAGGGAGTTCGGAAGATTGGAAGCTGGTGCGCGGATCGTCGTAATGGTTGAAGCTGATGAAGTGATCGAACCGGTCGGCGTGCTCGATGATCTGCTCCTGCAGGGTGGCGGTCGTGCTGTAGCTCACCGTCTCCCCCTGAAAAGAGATATTCTGCTCGCCTTCCGACAACGGCACGGCATTGTCGCCCTGATGGCAGTTGGTGCAGGTGCTGTATTCCGAAGAAGCATCGGTAGCCGGCATCAACAGCGTATCTGGCCTGTGTGCGTTGTGGCAGGTGCGGCATTGCACCGGCAAGGCGTCTGTCACCGGCTGCACCGCTCCGAGACCGGCCACCGTGTCGATCCCCTTATACAGCCTGCCCCCTTGGTCGGTATGGCACCTGGCGCAAGGAGTCCTGACGGATGTAGGGTCATCATCGACAATAACTATGGGATTGATCGATTCCGCGTGTTTTGAGGTGCTCCAATCGGAATAAATGGGAAATCCCTCGGGATGAAATTGCAAATGGCTCGCTGTAATTTCGGTAAGGGTCTCGGTCGTGGTTCCCCCGGGGGAAAGAGGGACTTCTATCTGGGAGGTCCACTGCTGGTCATGACACTCTCCGCACACTATGGCCTGCGGACTCGGATTGGGAATCGGGCCGGTTCCGTAATGCTGGCCGCCGGCGCCGTGGCAGACCTGGCAGGTGACGGCCGCCAGCCCACCTGCCGGAACATCGGCCGGATCGATGTATTTTTCGATCAGCGGGCCGTCTGTGATCGGGTCATGACAGACGTAGCAGCCCTCGGTCCGGGCCTCTTCCTCAGTGATGTGAGAGCTGTGGATGACGTGAATGCCCTGGAGATAGTCGGCCACAAGTTGCTCGCTGAACGAAAGGCCCTGATGGCAGTTGATGCACTGGTCGTCACCGATCACGGTGATGGCCTGGTTCGGGTCCTTCTGGGTCACGGCGGCCAAGGTAGTGGTTTCTCCTGTAGGGGTGCCTTCTGCGTCTCTTTGAGTAGAAAGAAGCACATCCTGGCTGTTGGCCGGCAAAGTGACCTTCACCCCGCTGACGGCGCCTTCATTGGCCGTCGGTTGACCGATGGTCTGATCCCCCCCGGATTCGCTGCTG
>JARRJE010000235.1:0-4095 GCA_037379765.1 Deltaproteobacteria bacterium | reverse complement strand
TCCGGAAGCTGCGCCCCGACAGGATGGATCCTGTCAAAACCTTTCACCATCCGGCGGAACCAGCGGATCTGGCGGTCAACCTGCCGGATCCGGCGGTCTGTATGATACGTGGCGGCATCCGGCGGCGGCGACGGGTACATCGTCTCCCAGGTGAGCGGCACCCGGTTGGCTGGATCGAGAGCCAGCAGGCCGTGCAGCAGGGTGGTCCCTGTCCTCGGCAACCCCGTAATAAAGAGAGGCCGGCGTATCTCTTCCGCGGAGATCGTGGGATTCCGCTTCCGGTTCTCCTCCATCAGGAGATTGTTCATGAGCAGGCGAACAAGATCCTCCCGCGCCGCAAGCCGTCCCAGGGGATTCAGGCAGGCCTCGCTCTCCAGCGAATGGACGAGGCGGCGGAGGGGTTCCTCAAAGAACCGTGCGCCGAAGTCGTCAAGGCCGGTCTTCCGCACGGCCGAATCTATGAGTCTCTCTTCCTCAAACCCGGCTTGAGCATGCCGGCCGAGCAGCCGCCCCCCGGCATTCATCACATTGACAGTGAAGGAACGCTCGGCCTTCCAGCGCGCCTGCCTGCCCGAAGCAACGCCTTCCGTCTCCATCCCCGGGGGAATAACACCACTTGAGGAATGAGAAGACCCTTTTCTATTTTCCCTGCCGGAGCACATACGACATAATATCATAAAAATTCAGGAAAAAGCGTTGGCAGGATGTAAAAATGGATGGAGCAGAGGGACAATCACCGAAAAATCAGCCCTATCGAATACAACCTTCATACACCCGCCCTATCCGTCCCAACTGCCTGAATAATATAGCCTTCTCGCCCTTCTGCTCCCTATTTCGGGCAGCAAGCCTTTATCTTGATAGACAAATCTGGCCGCAGTGGTCACCATTGCAAGGTTACCGACGTCCCTTCTCTTGAAGCCCTGCGGACTGAATTCCGGCTGACATCATTCGTCGGTTTCGGTTGAAAATGAGGGAAGGGCTAAAGCAAAGTGGTGAGAGGGAGTGTTCCAGTGATTTTTCTTATCCCGCGCCCGCTCACGATCTCAGGCCAATGGTTTTCATGACCCTTTCAGGTTGCCTGTCTTTGAAATTTTCTTCTATCCTATTAACGGGAGAACTCTAGGCATCTGCCTAAGTAACAAAGGAGGGCATGATGAAAAACGGCACTTGGGGCGAGCATTCCGGCCCTGGTGCTCGCAGGCTGCGCCGTGTATCGGCCGAAGCCGCTGGAGCCTTCCCGGACCGGGGCCCGGTTTCTGGCCCGAAGCCTATCTGCTCCCCGTCTTGCCGAATACATCCGGGCCGAGCTCGGTTCCCCGGCCGCGGCTTGGCCACCCCCAGCCTGGGATCTCCGGCTGCTCTCTTTAGCCGCATTTTCTATCAGCCTGAGCTGGTTGTCGTCCGCAACGCCATGCTCAAGGCCGGATCTGCGGTCGAGACCGCTTCGGAAAGGCCCAATCCGGCCTTGTCCCTCACCCCCGTCTACAGCACTAATCCACCGGCCTCCATTTCGCTGACGATTACGATTACGAGCACGATAAGAAATCATAAGGAGAGCGTCATGAAAAACGGCAAATGCCCCAAATGCGGTTCCGACAAGGTTTACTGCGGTGTCGATGTTTATCCGAAGAGCGGCCCCTTCGGCAGCAATTCCATTCCCATCAGCCTCACCTCCATTGCGGCCGTCGACAACTATGTCTGCACCGAATGCGGCTATCTGGAACGCTACGTCGCCGAAAGCGAAAAACTGCGGGAGATCGCCCGGAAATGGCAACAGTGCGGTCCGGCCGGCTCCACCAAGGAAAAAGCCGGCGCAGGGGAAGCGTCGAAAGGAGCGTAGTCCGTGCAACGACTGAAACGTCTGGGCGCCATCACCACGGTGCTGGCCCGGCACGGCTTCGGCAATCTGCTCGACCGGCTCTTCGGCTCACGGGAAAAGAGGCAACAGGCAGCGGCGACGGGGCAACCGGCCGGCGGGGCGGCGACCGCGCCCCGGCGCCTGCGGCTGGCCCTGGAGGAACTCGGCCCGAGCTTCATCAAGCTGGGGCAGTTGCTCAGCACCCGCGCCGATATCCTGCCGGCCGCCTACATCGAGGAGCTGCGCAAACTGCAGGACCAGGTGGCGCCGGTCGCCTACAGCAGAATCCAGCGGGTGATCGAGCATGATCTCAACCGCCCCCTCACGGAGATCTTCGCCGAATTCGACGAAGAGCCGGTCGCCGCCGCCTCCATCGCCCAGGTCCATATCGCCCGCCTCTTCACCGGCGAACGGGTCGCGGTGAAGGTGGTCCGGCCCGACATCGCCAACAAGATCCGCCACGACATCGGCCTGATGTACTATTTCGCCGCCAAGGCGGAAAAAGTCTTCCCGGCCGCCAGAGGGCTCGGCGCCGTCAACCTGGTGAAGGAATTCGAGCGGACCGTCTTCCGGGAACTGGATATGCTCATCGAGGCGGGCAGCCTGGAAAAATTCAAGACCGCCTTCCGGGACAGCGACGAGATTCACATCCCGGCAGTCCACTGGGAGCTGGTCGCCAAATCGGTGCTGGTCATGGAGTATATCGACGGCATCAAGATGGACCAGGTGGAGACATTGCGCGAACGCGGCATCGATCCCGAGGAAGTGGCGCTGATCGGCCTGCGTTCCTTTTCCCGGCAACTGATGGAGTTCGGTTTCTTCCACGCCGATCCGCATCCGGCCAATACCCTGGTGATGCCGGACGGGCGGGTCAGCCTGGTGGATTTCGGCATCACCGGCTACCTGGAAGAACAGACCATGCACCAGATCGCCCGCATTTTTCTGGGCTATGCCGAACACGATTATGACATGGTGCTGGGCGCTCTGCGGGACATGGGACTGCTCGACGGCAAGGATCTCGATCTCAAGGAGTTTCGTCAGGACCTGAAAGATGTCAGCGAGCCGTTTTACGGCAGATCGCTCCGTACCATCTCGGTCAAGGATGTCTACGATCAGGTGATGGGGCTGGTGCTGCGCCACGGCATCCGGCTGCCCCGCAATCTGCTGCTGCTGCTCAAGACCTTCATCCAGACCGAGGCGCTCGGCAAGATCCTCGGCAGCCATGCCAGCCTGCTGGAAGTTACCCGGCCTTACGCCCGAAAACTGCTCCTCCGGGGCCGGGAGGCGGACACCTTCCTGCGCCACCTGAGCAGCGATCTCGCCACCATGGGCGGCCAGCTGAAAATGCTGCCCCAGTATGTCCACGATATCCTCGAACAGACGGCCCGGGGCCGGCAGCGGCTGGAAATCCGCCACAGCGGCTTCGAGCGGATAGCCGGCCAGATGGAAAGGGGCATCAACCGGCTGATCGTCGCCCTGCTGGTGGCCGCCTCCCTGGTCGCCGCCGCCCTGATCATGCATTCCGGTCAGCAACTGTTCGGCCTCACCTTTGTCCTGGCCGGCGGCCGCACCGTTTCCCTCGCCACCCTCCTGGGTATTACCGGCTACGGTTTGGCCACCCTGCTGGGCATCTGGCTGGTGGTCTCGATTCTGCGGTCGGGGAAGTTGTGAGGAGGTGAGTTGATGGTGAGGTGAGGTGATGGTGATAAGCAATCGCTTTTTCAGGCCAGGCCAAAAATCGGGTCGGCCACGCAAGATCACCCCAATTCCCATCCGATTTCAACCGGATAGTCATCTTTAATCAGTCGCGAAAGAACCTGTCAATCTCAAATCCGCCCGGACCGCTGCCCCCTCCCTTTAAAGCCGCCTCCCCCTCTTGCCCGAATCTCGGGATTTCCGAAATGCCGGCTCAATGCACCGCAATAACAGGTTTTTCATTCTGAATCCGCCTTGCGCTGCCAGAGGCACATCCTCCCACAAGCGATCCTGGCGGGGCGTGCTCCACTGGTGCCTTTTCCCCCTCCACACCTAAATGCTCCAAAATCTTGCGAATGACCTCAGGCTCGGTGATGAAGCTGATGATCTTCATCCGAGCCGCCGCAGCCATCATTGCCACAGTTGACCTTGCCCCGATTTAGTGGACAGTCGGTTAAGCTGCAAGTTTAAAATATGCCTCCTCGAATTGAACGGGGCTCAAATATCCGAGACTCGAATGGAGGCGGTGCCGGTTGTAGAAC
>JARRJE010000234.1:0-4522 GCA_037379765.1 Deltaproteobacteria bacterium | reverse complement strand
ATTGTGCCTGCTTACAATGAAGCGCAGGCCATCCGCCGGGTCATCGAGGATCTGCAGCAAATCGAACTCGAAATGGACATTCTAGTGGTAAATGACGGTTCGGCCGACTCGACTTCGGCGGAGGCTCGGGCAACGGGACAGGCCATGGTGGTCGATCTGCCCAAAAACCTGGGGATCGGGGGGGCGGTGCAGACCGGATTCAAGTACGCGGCCCGCAATGGCTATCGTTCCGCTATTCAGTTTGATGGCGACGGTCAGCACCTGGCGAGCGAGATTCCGAATCTCCTGAC
Source organism: Deltaproteobacteria bacterium (assembly GCA_037379765.1). Taxonomy (GTDB): domain Bacteria; phylum Desulfobacterota; class Desulfobulbia; order Desulfobulbales; family UBA5123; genus JAJYKH01. Next base: position 4,232 of record JARRJE010000234.1, on the reverse strand, counting down.
CCGGCTTGAGCAGGATAGGGTGAATATGGTGATCGGTTCCCGCTTCCTGGATAAGTTTGGTTATCGTTCTACCTTCATTCGGCGATTGGGGATTCGCCTTTTTGAATGGCTGAATTTCACATTGATCGGACAACGGTCGGGAATCAAGGGAGTTTATTACATGATCAAGGTCATCCTGGCGATCACTATGACCGCTTTGCGAAAGCCAGTGGCGGAGCCCGGAATGGTGGCTGCCATAGACGCAGTCGATCATCGCGGATTCAATTGAGACGGCTTCTTGAACGGATTTCGCGGTCCGGCGGACCGGCCACGGATATTGCTTTCTGCGGCCACGGTTGTACCCATCCTGACGTCCAAGGCAATCGCCTGCGAATTCCATGGCAAACAAGATCAAAATAAAGCGGCAAAAGAAAGGCAGACAAAGCGCTGGCCAGCCGAGGAGTTCTTCTTCCCCGACCCTCCTCCAGCAGGCACTTGCCTTCCATCAGGCCGGACACTTGCCCCAGGCGGAAGCCCTCTATCGGCAGATTCTCGCAACGGAGCCGAATCACCCCGGGGCCTTGCAATATTTAGGTGTGCTCGCCCATCAAACGGGAAAGAGCGAGATCGGGGTCAAGCTACTCAGCAAGGTCCTCAGCCGCCGACCTGATTACACCGATGCGCACGTCAGTCTCGGGGTCATCCTCCATGATCTGGGCAAGCTGGACGAGGCCGCGGCTAGCTTCCGCCGGGCACTTGACTTGAAGCCCGATTATGCCGAAGCGCACAGCAATCTTGGAAATGTCTTAAGGGATCAAGGCAAGCTGGGGGAGGCGATCGCCAGCTTCCGCCAGGCACTTCGCTTCAAGCCTGATAGTGCCGAGTTGCATTACAATTTGGGAAACGCTCTGAAGGATCAAGGGGAGATGGAGAAGGCGGCGGCCAGCTACCGCCGGGCGCTTTTCCTGAAACCCGATTTTGCCACCGCCCACTACCATCTGGGAAACGCCCTCGAGAGCCAAGGCACGTTCGAGGACGCAGCAGCCAGCTACCGGCAGGCGCTTCGCTTCAAGTCCGATAATGCCGCCACGTATTACCATCTGGGAAATGCTTTGAAGGACCAAGGCAAGCTGGAAGAGGCGGTGGCCAACTACCGCCAGGCACTCGCCTTGAAGCCCGATAATGTTGATGCCTGGAACAACCTGGGGTTCATCCTCAATAATCAGGGCGAGCCGGAGGAAGCGATTGCCTGTTTCCGACGGGTACTCGCCTTGAAGCCGAATTATGCCGTCGTGCACAGCAATCTGCTCACATGCCTGAACTATCTCCCTGACCAATCGACTGCCGAGTACCTCGATGAAGCCTGCCGTTACGGACGGCGGGCGGCAAGCAAGGTCGGAGTGCGTTTTTCGGACTGGCGCTGTGCTGTCGAACCCGAACGATTGCGGGTCGGTCTGGTGTCAGGTGATTTTCTGGATCACCCGGTGGGATATTTCCTGGAAAATGTACTGGCGAATATCGATCCGACCCGCATGGAGCTGTTCGCCTACCCGACGCACCATGAGGAGGATGCGCTCACCGGCCGGATTCGCTCCCGCTTCGCCGCCTGGAGACCCCTGTCGGGTGTGGGGGATGAAGCCGCCGCCCGCCTGATCCACGATGACGGAGTGCATGTCCTGCTTGATCTTGCCGGCCACACCGCCAACAACCGTTTACCGATCTTCGCCTGGAAGCCGGCGCCGGTCCAGGCCACCTGGCTGGGATATTCCGCATCCACCGGCTTGGCGGAAATGGATTACCTCATCGCCGATCCGGTTTCGGTTCCGGAATCCTATCAGGAGCACCTGCTTGAAAAGGTCTGGTATCTCCCGGAGACCAGGTTTTGCTTCTCGCCGCCCATGACTGGGGAAGAGACGGCTTTCACTCCCCTTCCGGCTTTGGCCAACGGATACATTACCCTCGGGTGTTTTCAGAACTTGACCAAGATCAACGATAAGGTTTTGGCCCTCTGGGGACGGATCCTGCGAGCCCTGCCTCAGGCCAGGTTCCGCTTGCAGACCTTTCTGCTCGATATTCCGGCGATCCGCGAGCAGCTGCGCCAGCGATTCGCTCGATACGGGGTGGCGCCGGAACGGATCGCCCTCGTCAAAGGCGCCTCCCGTAAGGAGTATCTTGCGGCCTATGCCCACGTCGATTTGCTTCTGGACACCTTTCCCTTCCCCGGCGGCACCACGACCTGCGAAGCATTGTGGATGGGGGTGCCGACCGTGACCCTTGCCGGGAAAACCATGCTGGCCCGGCAGGGCGCCAGCCTGCTTGCCTGTGCGGGGCTTCCCGACTGGATCGCTACAAACGCGGAAGACTATGTGGCGAAGGCCGTGGCCCATGCCTCTGATCTGGAGAAGCTAGACCGGCTGCGCGCCGGGTTGCAAAGGCAGGTGTCGGCCTCGCCCTTGTTCGACGCTCCCCGTTTCTCTCGGAATTTCGAAATGGCCATGTGGGGGATGTGGGAGGCTTATCAGGCTGAGCACCGGTCCCGGTGAGGAAGGGCGGGCGCTCGGGCGCATCCTTTTCGAAAAGGAGGAAGCAGGGATTGAAAAAGATCTTGAATATGGGGGGGAGAAGCAAAAGTATTCCGCTTCCTCCGCAGTATGCCGAATTTGAACATTGTTGCTCGAAGGGAAGTGACTGCGGCGCCATCCCCCTTGACCGAAAGAGGGACTGTTGAAACCAGTTGTTTCCATCATTATCGTCAACTGGAACGGCCTGGCTCATTTGCCGGATTGCCTCGACAGCCTTGCTGCCCAGACTTTCCGTGATTTCGAGGTCGTCATGGTGGACAACGGATCGACGGACGGTTCGGTCCCCTTTGTTCGGGAGCGCTATCCCTGGGTGGAGGTGGTCTCCCTTGCCGAAAACAAGGGCTTTGCATCGGGAAACAACCGCGGTCTGGAAAGCGCCAGCGGCGATTACATCGTCACCCTGAACAATGATACCCGGGCTGCGCCGGACTGGCTGGAGATCCTGGTCCGGGTGGCGGATGCCCACCCTCGGGCCGGCATGGTGGGTTGCCGGATCTGCTCATTTGTCGACCCGGAGATTATTGACTCGGTCGGTATGGGTATCTGTGCGGACGGGATGTCTCGGGGATGGGGCCGCAACCAACGCTGGCCGGATCTTCACTTGCAGGATGTGGAGGAGATCCTTTTTCCCAGTGCCTGTGCGGCCCTATACCGACGCGCTATGCTCGAAGAGATAGGATTTTTCGATGAAGATTTTTTTGCCTACGCTGAGGACTCAGATCTCGGCCTGAGAGGAAGACTGGCCGGCTGGGAGGCGGTTTTGGCTGTTCGGGCAGTTGTTTGTCACAAATATTCACAATCGAGCGGGACTCTTTCTCCTTTCAAGGTCTACCTGGTCGAGCGTAACCATTACTGGGTGGCGGTAAAAAATTTCCCTCTGGGTCGCCTCCTGGCCCTGCCCCTGTTCACTGTGCTTCGCTATTTTGAACAGGTGCGCGCTGTGTTGTCGGGAGGCGGCACCGGTGGCGAGTTTCGCGCGGGGGGCTCCCAGGGGGAAGTCGTGAAGGCGCTGCTCAAAGGAATAGTCGACAACCTTGGGGGTATTCCCCGGATGCTCCGCAAACGCCGGCAGTTGATGAGGAGGAGACGGTTGTCTTGGCGAGAATTTTCCGCTCTGTTACGTCGCTATCGGATTACTTTCAAAGAGTTGCTTGATGCGGCTGAATGACTTCAGCGATTCAGGTGGCCTTACTCCTCTCCCGCGTTCAAGGGGGGAAGGAGGACAGGCATGATGGATAAGGCTGATCGAAGTATTATGGCGCGGCAGGCTGCCGCTCCGTTTATTTCCATTTCATTCGAGACGAGATAATGCCAGATTTTTTTGCCTTGGACAGAATCCAATTTTTCTCCATCCTGTTCAGTTTTTTCATTTTTTTCTTTATTTTCGGGCTGGTGAAGAATAGGCGGATGAAGGAGGAGTATTCGATCCTCTGGTTTGCCATGAGTTTCTTTTTGCTCTATATGTCCTTCGATCGGCAGGCAATCGATCATCTGGGGAGGCTGGTGGGCGTCGCCTATCCGCCGAGTGTGCTGACCCTGATGACCACCGGTTTTACTTTTTTGCTGCTGATCCACATCACGGTGGTTACCACCCGGTTATCCGAACAAAATAAAGAGTTGATCCAGGAGCTCGGTCTCGGTCGTCTCGGCCAGGCACCGAAGCGGGCCGAC
>JARRJE010000233.1:0-5133 GCA_037379765.1 Deltaproteobacteria bacterium | reverse complement strand
TTTTGGGCGTTCTTTTCCAATTCCGAAACTGAAAAAGGCAAATCCACCGAAAGGTGGAGGCGCAAAATCACCGGTCTAACGGGTATTAACCCTATGACAGCGGGATTGCCAGTTTTCTGCTGAATCTCCTGCAATCCTCATGTCCGGGGTGGCCCCTTATCGGAATGAGGTTTGCAATGAAAATCCCCTCATCGGCCACTCTACGGAAGATCAAGCGCGGAATTGCGCTGGCGGCCCTCGCGGGCTTCCTGGCGGGTCCTCCCTGCGTCGCGTCCGGCGCCGCCGACACCCACCGGTCTCTGACATTCCCAGAAGAATATGGAAAGGTTATTTATCGGAAGGAGGGCAATCCGGACCGAGATCTTTACATCATCTGCCAGAGCCATCGCAACGCGGAGACCGGCGCTAACGGCGTCAACACCGCAGCGGTACAGGCCGATATCTACCGGATCGGTGAGTGGCTGGTCCAGAACAAGGATGTGAAATTGTTGTTGCCGGAGGGTTATTTCTGCCGCAGTGACAGCCAGGAGGCAGGGGGCCGGCAAGCGGAGTCCCGCCCGAAAGAGAATTTCGTGCCTCGCTCTCTGGATGATGCCGCCCTGAAGGCCGCTCTCAATGATACCTCGATCTTTGTCAATGCCGACAAGCTGCTCCAACAAAGTTACAATCTGAAGCTGCAGCAGGTCGAGAACAGAAAGATCTATTTTTCCGTACTCGACATCCTTTTTCGCTCCCAACGTCATGGCGATCTCGATGGCGCCGATCTTCAACGCCTGAACTACCTTCAGGAAAAACGGAGCGCCGTCATGCTGCAGACGATTCCCGGAGCCATCAGCCGGGAGCTGCAGCGGGCGGGAATCGCCTCGCGAAGGGCCATCTTTACCATCGGCATGGCCCATGTAAATGAGATTATCCGCTTCCTTAGAGAGGGAAAGATCGACATCGACTCACCTCTGGTCCCAAAAGGTGATATCCCGGAGGAGCTTGAACTGGCCAAAGAAAACTACACGGTGACGGTGATTCTGCCCCGGGTCCTGGCCGAAGATCAGGAAGCCATGCAGATTGCCGATTTGGACCGAATGTAGCTTGTTCCCGCCACTCCGACCGATTGAAATAAAAGGCCGTCCGGATGTTTTTCCGGGCGGCCTTTCTTGTAAGGAAAAAGTCGGACTCGCTGCGGCAGACTCCATCCATTTCTTTCGGTTGTTTCGGTGAACCGGATGGGACGCGATCCTCAGGATACCGATAGGCTTTGGGACCCAACGAGAATGCTTATTCGCCCATCTTTTTCTTGTTTTGCTCTTCCATCGTCTTAGGCTCCTGCTTCTGGGGTTGCTGTTGCGCTCCCTGCTCCCAATAAGGAGCCACACCATAAAATTGGAAGATTTTCTCTGCCTGCTTCCGGGTAGCAACCGTCTGGCCCTTGGGGGCGTCCTTCAGCTGATCCTTACTCATGTCCAAGGCCAGCTGATTGGTCTGGGGGTCGATATGCAGTGCGTTCCAAGGCACGATGTACTGATTTTCGCCCATGCCCAGAACCCCGCCTGAGGAAACCAGAGCATAGGCCACCTGCCCGGTCTGGGTGTCGATCATAATGTCGCTGATATTGCCGATCTCCTGTCCCTGGTGACCCATGACCGCCCGGCCGATCAATTTATTGGTGGACTTCACCTGCTGTTCCTGTTGGGTGGCCTGAACCTGTTCGCTCTGGCTCGAGGATTGCCCCGCTTCGCTCCCGTATTCGCCGGCGGCCATCGCGCCTGTGGTCAGGGTTATGCTGAAGAGAAGTGCCGATGCCGTGATCATCATTTTTTTCATAGTGCTCTCCTGTTGTTTGGGGTTGTTGTCACATTTTGGATTTCACGATTTCACCTGACTGTCGGTATCTTCCACCCATTTTGGATGAATGGATCGACTCCCGAGTATCGTTGCCCCAATGCATCGGTAACTTTAGAATCTGACTTATTGCCTAACAAGGAGAGGCCATCACCTCCTCAGTTTTCGAGATGTCCGGTTCCCGGAGCAAAGTACCTTACAGTCCCCAGCTCTGATTTGGAATATGCTTGCTATCTCTTGGGTTGCCATTTTCCGCAAGGTATGCGGGCTTTACGAAAAAACGTGTTTCGAAGCAAACAGGCGATAATGTTTGCTCCTCTTTAAGGTTAGGATATTTTGTGATTCAGTGCATCAAATTCCCCGGGGAAGCTGTCGAATTCAGCTTTTTCCGGGATAACGGAAAAACAGGTTATCGCACTTTCATTACACGACAGCCGTATTTGGTTTGTCAAACGGAAAAGGGAAGGAGCCAGGGAGGGCAGGGGTAACTTCCGTTCTAAGGCGTGGAACCTCGTTTGTCGCCGGATAAGGGCGTCAGAAATGCTTGCCGGCTTCTTTTTTGAGGTCCTTCGACAGATGGAGGCTCCTGTGCGCAGAATCACCGAAAAGTGAGTCTGGAAATGGAACCGGGAGGCGGACAAGGGCAGCCATTTTGAAAAAAAGAGTGAATCTCTTCAACACTAAGAAGCCTGCTTCCCTCCTCCCTATGAACCTGCTCGTAAAAATCGCAGCGCAGGCAGTTCCCCACTTTGCGGGCGAAAGTGCCCTGAATATGGCCGTTACAGAGGGTGCCGGAAACCGCCCAGCAGACGCGGCCGCCGTTCTGCCCGTTATGCAGGCGGTCGGTGCGGATCTCCAAGGCCGCAGGGCATACCCCCAGTTCGGCGGTTCTGACGCCGCCCAGCTCACGACCGCAACTCATGTATTCCCAACAGTTGGTTTTCAGTTGTTGCCGGATTTCTTTCACACTGAGAAGTCCACCGCCTTCTTCCTCGTGAATGCTCTCGAAAAATTTGCAGCGGAGGCAATTGCCGATTTTCTGAGCGAAGGTGCCCTGGACGCGGCCGCCGCAAAAGGTGCCGGAAACCGCCCAGCAGACGCGACCGCCGTTCTGCCCCCCATGCATGACCGTCGGTGCGAGTCTCGATGGCTGCCGGGCATACCCCCAAGTGTCCGGTCCTTGCGCCGCCCGGCTCACGCCCGCAGGCCAAGACCTCCCAGCAGTTGACTTTGTTCATGTCTTCCTTTTTCCCTTCTTATCGTAAAAAGTGACTGTAAAAAAAGCAGAAAAAGAAGTTCTTTTCAAGTCCTCTCTCTGTGGTCCCTAACTTCTTTACGCTGACTCGGCAGTGGGCCAGTGCCGATCGAAGGTTTCATGCCAGCCGAAGATGGGTTTCCGGCAGGATAAGTAAAAAAGGCGGAATATTCAGGTTAACAACAGTCGGTAGTAAAAGGCCGAGACCACACCCCAAAGCAGGGCGAGCAGGGTAAAAAGGACACAGCCGCCGGCCAGGAGCTTGTGAAAGAGGTTTTCCCGCCGCCGCTCCCGGTAGCCCAGCAGGAAGCCGAGGGCCACACCGAATGCGATGCCGCCGCCATGCGCCCAGTTGTTGATGCCGCGAACCAGGAAGCCGAACACAAAAAGGGCTATTACCCAGCCGCCCACCTGGCGGTAGAGAGCGTTGCCGTATGCACCGCCCCGGCTCTTGGCGTAATAGAGGATGGCGCCGATCAGGCCGCAGATTGCAGCCGAAGCGCCGATAGTTAATGGCACCCCTGCCAAGAAGGAAACGAGATAGCCGCCGACACCGCTCAAGGTATAGATGGCAAGCATCCGGTAACCGCCGTATTCCTGCACCACCAGCGGGGCGAGCTGGTAGAAGGCGAACATATTGAAGAAGATGTGGAGAATGCCGCCGTGCAGGTAGTTGGCGGAAAGAAGGGTCCACCACCGGCCGTATTGATCGATGGGGATGGTGCCGGAGGCTCCGAGCAGAAATAGGCTCTGGCTGCCTGGGGAAAGAAAGGAAAAGGGATTCATCGACATCCCGGGTCCTCTCGGCATTAAAGCCAGGGAAAGGACGAACATGACGATATTGACGGAGATGATAATCCATATCAGTTGGTCAGCATCGCCCAAGCCACGGGTCCAGGAATTGTTTTTCCACCAGGAGCCCGGGTGAGCCAGGCCGCAACTCTTAGAATTCTGCCAGTACTTCTATCAGCTTACCACTGATCAGTGAAAAAACAATGATCAGAAATGAAATCACCACGGTATAGCGCAGTCCGAAGTAGTAAGCCATCGCCGGCAGGAACTGGATCTTAACGTTGCGGTTGTATAGAAAGACTGCGAGCAGCGCTGGCCGTACCCCTTGTTTTTTGAAGTCGCCCAGCATGGGATAGAGCACGAAAGGCGGTCCCGAGATGAGGATGCCGGCGCCGATCGCCCACAGCCAGCCCATGAGGCCCGATTCGGCACCCAGATGGCGGCGGAGGTGCTCTGGCTTGAGGAGCAGATTGACAAGGAAGAGAACCACAAAGACCAGGGCCAGGATGGGCAGCACTTTAAGCGCCATGGCAGCGAAGCCGGCCAAGGCCTGGCGGACAAGGCCGGGATTGGCCAAACCGACGGCCGCGTATGCAGCAACCATCATCAGTAGGACCTTGAGGCGGCTGGGTAATCGCTTCTTTCCGGGGGAGGCGGTGTTCACGGCAAATGCTCCAGAATGAAGATCGTGAACACCGCCACCGCGACGGCCAGGAAAAAATTGGTGAAGTTGCGCACAAGGGCGAACCGCTTTCCCAGGAAGGAGGCCTCGAGAGGAAGCATCGCAAGTCCTACCGTGGTCCAGGTCATGATGAAGGCAGTGACCGCCAACAGGCTCACCCCTTTGGCCAGCAGCTCGCCGCCGGCGATATAGCTTGTGATGGGAATGCCGAACGAGAGGCTGCCTGCTACCGCACCGATAAAGGGATCCGTCAGGTAGTTGCCGCTGAACCATCGGGCATACTGGTTCTCCAGGATGGGATTCAGCAGGCTGATGAGCAGCAGAACCCCGGTGAGGATCGGTAGGGCGGTCCTGAAAACGGCGATGGTCTGAAAGAAAGCTTTGCGCATGGGTTCGTTCCGGAAAGTGGCTCATGAGTCTAGCCGCAGACACACGGTTTGGCAACCGGAAACGAAGAGGAGGGAAAGGGGCAAGTCATTGGATCCATAAGTTCTTTGTAAAAACGACGACTGCACGAGATATTTCTGGTAGAAAACAGGAGCTAACTAATTGCAACTTTAAGGAAATC
>JARRJE010000232.1:5379-10793 GCA_037379765.1 Deltaproteobacteria bacterium | reverse complement strand
GAGGCTCAATGAGGAGATCAAGCGCCGGACCCGGGTCGTACGGATCTTCCCCAATTCTGCCTCTTGTATTCGTCTGATCCGGGCTTTATGCGTTGAAACGCATGAGGGCTGGCTTGAGGCCACTGGGTTATCGGGTGGCGCTACGGGCTATGCCCGCATCACCACCCGATAACGCTAAGGGGCAGCCTCGACCATACTATTCAATTTTGCACAACTTGACGCACACAACTGCCCGCTGTCGGACATTTCATTGAAAGCCTTCCCGAAGAAAGCTGGTTGCCAGGATTTTTTTCATCTTCCTAGAACTCATTGTCATAATCTAGAATCCGGCAGGAATCGATGATGTCATTTAGCCATATTTGGCACTTTGCCTCATTTTAACATTACCTACCTCAAACCGATGCATGCTACCATTAGGTGGATCATTAGGTGGATCAATTGGAAAAACACGGCCAAACATGGAGCCAATAAACCGACGGAAAACCCCGCTGGAGAACGTTTTGCCACGCTTCAAACCATACTTCCAGCGGTTTTGGCCCTTGGACACTGATGCTTTGCTTACCAAAGCGAGCCGTCGGACCAGACTGCATGACTTCGGCGATCCGCCGCCGGAGCCCGCACTGGCCGCATTGGCCCAAAGCCTCGACCAGGAGGCCAATCTGCATACGCTCGGACGGTTTCTGATCTGGAATCATTTGGAGGAATTGTTGACCACGCGATTGCGTTTGGTCGAGGCGTGGAAGCGCCAGGCACACCAACTCTCTGCAGCGCGAATTCAAAGGCCGCTGTTTATCACCGGCATGCCCCGGAGCGGCTCCACCTTTCTTCACGAGTTGCTGGGAGCCGACCCGGATAACCGCGTTCCTCGCGTCTGGGAGGTCATGTTTCCCTTGCCGGCGCAAACGGATACATACGATCAGCGTAAACAGCGAATCAGGGCCGCCGCTCGATTATGGTGGTTTCGTCGCTTTGCGCCGAACGCAGATGCGGTCCATCCTCTCCGGGCGGAGTCGCCGCAGGAATGCATGGCGATTCACAGTTACACTTTCTTGTCGGAGGAATTTGTCAGCACTTTATGGATTCCAAGTTACGAAACATGGCTGCGGACGGCTGATTTCGAGACGGCCTATAAGTGGCAAAAAAAGTTCCTGCAACATCTTCAGGTTCAGGAGTCGGGCAATGCACGGCGATGGGTACTTAAATCACCTGACCATGTGAATTGCTTGGGAGCGCTACTGACCGTTTTCCCCAACGCGGTCATTGTCCAGACCCATCGCGAGCCGATGGACGTGCTCGCCTCCTGCTTACGACGTATTGAGTTGCTGCATGGATTATATGGACACTTGGGTCGGCGCGAGGAACGAGTTCGGCGCGAAGCCCGCGTGCTGGCAGATACAGTAGATCGGATGCTTCATTTTCGTGAGTCACATCCGGAGTTGGCCGGGCGGTTCATTGATATCAAGTACTCAGACCTGGTCGGCGATCCGCTGGCCATGGTGAGCCGCATTTACGAACATTGGGGGGTGCCGCTTACCGCGTCGGCCACCGAAGCGATGCGCCGTCTGGTGTCTCAATGGTCGCGATACCCGAAACCTCGCCTGGTGAACGGCCAGGCCGGACTGGAAAGGGACATCGGCACGGAAATTTGTCGTTTTGACCGCTATTGCGCCCGATTCGGCTTTCCAACCCGACCATGGGAAATCTCTCCACGGTTAACGACCAACACCCGATGACGTTTAAACGACTTCATGCTGTGCTACTGACTCTGGGTGTGTTGTGCCTGGTGTGCATGTTGCACGCGGTGGGCGCCGGCAAGGTATGGCGGGCGTTGGCTTCGCTTGGATGGGGGTTGATTCCCCTGATTTTGATCGAAGGCATTGGCGAGGCACTCCACACTGGGGCCTGGCGACAATGTCTCAGCTTTACAGCCCGTTCTTCCAGGCCCTTCGCGCAACTGTTTTGGATGCGGGTGGCCGGTTATGCAATCAATTATTTCACTCCGACCGCATCACTTGGCGGTGAAGTCACCCGTGCCTCGCTGATCGCCTCTCCCGATCACGCTGCGGAGGCCATCAGCGCGGTACTGGTTGACAAGGCGTGCATGGCGTTGGCGCAATTACTGCTGGTAGTCGCGGGCGCCTGTTTTCTCCTATGGCAAGTCAAATTACCAACGGCATTGCAGACGGGGATGCTCCTGACCGGCAGTCTGCTGGCTACCGGAATTTTTATTTTTCTATTGATTCAAAAGCAAGGGCGGCTGGGCGCCGTTCTTCGCTGGCTGGCCTCTCGACGCCTAGGAGGCGACCGGTGGCGGAAGCTTGCTAAAAACGCTTCCGCAGTGGACGAGGCGTTTCGAATCTTTTACCGCGATCGGAGGCGAGATTTTGCACTGGCTCTGGGCTGGCACATGGCGGGTTTCGCTACGGGCTTTCTCCAAACTGGGTTGTTCTTTGTGTTGGTCAATCAACATCCGTCCGTGGCTGTTGTGGCAGGGGTATGGGCCATTGGGTTGTGGTTCGATTTGTTGGTCTTTGCCGTTCCCATGAGTCTCGGCACCTTGGAAGCCAGCCGCATCGTGACATTTGCTGCCGTCGGTTACCAGGCTGTGGAGGGCATGGCTTATGGCATGGTTCTCCGACTTGGGCAATTGTCCTGGGCAGTGTTGGGTTTGCTAGGCTATGCCGTGCTGACATTCAGGCCGGCAGCCGGCTCACCCATGACCGTTGAACGACAAACCCTTTCTGAATGATGCGTAAGAAGACCTCTTTCTTTTCTGCAATGACCCATCCCAGGAGATATGGTTGCTTCTTGCGGATGCCCACAGGAGATCTGAGAACCAATCTGACGACGCTTGCCGACTTCAGGCAATTCTTCCTCGGCACGCTCCCTTTCATTTCAGGTCGCGTGGCTTTGTCGGGCATTCTGACGCGTTCGGGACCTGGAGTAGCTGTCGCGGCCCGGACGACTGCCGGTGCATCTCAGCGAGTCAACGATTCGCCGGTCTGCCGGACTTGGCAAAAATTCCACTCCCTTACGATCATCGGGTTTTGACCATGAGTCCCAAACTGTTGATTATCCAGCCGTCACATTATCTGTCAAAGACGAACCGGCGCCTGTTCAAAGCACGGCGACCGCTCTGACACCAACGGACTGGCAGGTCAACGTTGTGGACGAACAACTGGAAGACATCGATTTCGATGCACCAATCGATGTGGTAGCCCTGACAGTGTGGACGTTGCAATCGAAGCGCGCCTATGATATTGCGGCGGAATTCCGCCGACGCGGCGTACCGGTAATTTTGGGAGGGCCGCATGCGTTTTTTTATTCGGAAGAGGCTGCTGAGCACTGTGACGCTATCGGTATCGGCGAGGGAGAACGGATTTTACCCCGGATGTTGGCCGATGCCGCGGCAGGCCGACTGCAGAAGTGTTACCGGGCCGAGCCTCTGCCGCAATTGAGCGGTTTGCCCTTGCCACGCTACGACTTACTGGATCTGAGGCGGTTCGGACCTTTTCGGACATTCACCGTCCAATCGTCAAGAGGTTGCCCCTTCCGCTGCGATTTCTGTTCAGAACGTCTTTACCTGGGCGCCGCCTATCGCTGGAGACCCATTGCGGAGGTGGTGGAGGAAATCAAACGTTCCGGCCATCGCAACGTTTTTTTCGGCGAGAGCAATTTCGGCGGCCGGCGAGAACGGGCGATGGAACTGATGGAAGCCTTAATTCCCTTGCGACTGCACTGGTCCACGCTCTGGTCTTCACACCTATGTTTGGATCATGGGTTCATGGATTTGGCCCGGCGCAGTGGCTTGCTGCATGTCAACATCGGCATTGAAAGCATTGACGCTGCGACACTGGCTACTATGAACAAACGGCAAAACAAGGCCGATCGCTACGCCGAAATGTTCGCCAACCTGCGCCGGCTCGACATCAGTTTTTCTGTGAATTTCGTCTTCGGGTGGGACACCGAGACGCCCGACGTCTTCCGGGCTACCTTGGAATTTTTACACCGCCACCGGGTGCCCGCTGCATATTTCAACGTCCTGACACCGGAAAAAGGCACTGCCCTGTTTGATCGATTGGAACGGGAAGGCCGGGTTTTTAACATAGAGGACATTGACCGCTGGCCGGGGCAAATTTGTCACTTCAAGCCCCGCTTTTGTCAACCGGCGGAACTGGAGCGGAACGTTCAGGAAATGTATCGGCAATTTTACAGCCTGCGATCCATCTTCCATCGCCTGCCGTTGCCCATCTCTTCTAGTCGCATAGCGTCATGGGCAATCAATTGGTCGGAACGCCGGATGGCCCGTTCTGCTCAAAAAAATAACGATTTTGACTGGTTATAGCTATTGCGCCTTTAAGCGCTATTTCCCGAAAAAAATTCAAATCTCACCACAAGTCTTTTTTGCTTGCTGATTTTCCTCAAAATGAGAATTTAATCCTTCCCCTTCGAAAAGAAATTAGGGGATTCTCATAGACCCTATTTAGGTCTAAGAGAATCCCTTGAGGATAAACCTGCCTCACGGCAACCATTGCGGTGCTCTTGTCGCCATTCACTGACACATTTTAACCGCTGAGCCGACCGGACGGACGTAAAGGTACCCCTCAGGCCGGTCTCCGCTAGTAACTGCAGCACCGCGGATGTGCCTGTAAGGATTAACTGATGACGAGAAAATTGTTTTTCGCAGTCCCACAAATAGGACAGGATTCAAATGCCGGCTTTCCCTCCGTCAGATAACCGCAAGTGGGACACACGTAAAAATTTTTATCAGCTTTTTTCCACTTGTCCAGGTTATTCAACGCCTTTTGATAAAGCTGGGCATGTGCTGCTTCAGCATCGCGGGCGTAAGTAAATGTCTGAACGGCATCTCCATTGTTGGCTTTTTCCGCCTGTGAAATGAATTCCGGATACATCTTGTTGGCCTCGTAAGTCTCTCCCTTAATGGCGTCTTGCAGATTTTCCTTGGTAGATTTGACTTCCGGGATTTCAATTTTCGCTTCCGGAACGGCTCCCATGCTCTCAATCACCCTTGCATGATTTATGAGGTGAACTTCTTCGGCACCGGCAGCGGCTCGAAAGAGCCTTGCGACTTTGTGATAACCCTCCTGATCGGCCTTTTGGGCATATGCCAGATACTTGGCATTGGCATTACTCTCGCCATTATAGGCCGTCTGAAGATTTTCCAACGTCTTTGCCCGCACTGCTTCGTCAGCAGAAACCAATGCAGGCAACATCATAATGGAACCAAAAAGAATCACAATAAAAGGAACCACGGAAATTTTTTTCATCTTTTGCCCTCCTCAATCATTCTTATCCAGTAGATGCGGCTAAGGTACCAAGGTTCTCGAGCGACTAGGTAGATCCATCACCACTGGCTCATACTAAAAAGTATACATAAACCCCATCCGGGTGAT
>JARRJE010000232.1:0-5351 GCA_037379765.1 Deltaproteobacteria bacterium | reverse complement strand
GGCCTGTCGGATTAATTTTCTCAGAAGCCCCCCCGATTCCCCCTTGAAATAAAAAGGGGGCTTCTGTGGACCAGTTTACGGCCAAAAGAAACCCCTGTGATATCTTTTCCAGGCTTCGATTCGAAGAGCGACAAACTTTTACGCTGGCAGCGCCCTCAAGACGCATCAAGCAATCAGCCGAATCTCGCCCGACAGAACCTACGCTTGCCCACCTTGAGCAGCACCTCACCGCTTGCCGGCTGGTTGTGATCCGCATCGGTAACCTTTTCGCCGTCCACCGACACCGCATTCTGACCGATGAGCCGACGGGCTTCGGAAGTGCTTTTCACCATCCCGGTTTCCACCAGCAGCCTCGGCAGCGGAATCTGGCCGTCGGCCTTGATCGTTTTTTCCGGTATCTCATCAGGCAGAGCGTGCTTCTTGAAGACCCGCTCGAAATTCTCTTCCGCCTTGGCCGCAGCCTCGGAACCATGAAATCGGGCGGTGAGCTCTCGGGCCAGTTGCTGCTTGACGGCTTTGGGATGAAGGCGACCTTCGGCCATCTCGTTTTTCAGATTTTCGATCTCCGCCGCTGCCAGATCGCTCAACAGATCATAATAGCGGAACATCAGCACATCCGAGACGGAGAGCACCTTGCCGTAGATGTCGTCGGCCCCTTCGGTAATCCCGATGTAGTTGCCGAGCGATTTGCTCATCTTGTTCACTCCGTCCAGCCCTTCCAGAAGCGGCAAGGTGAGAACAACCTGGGGTTCCTGCTCCCAGACTCGCTGAAGGTCCCGGCCCATGAGCAGGTTGAAACGCTGGTCGGTGCCGCCGACCTCCACATCGGCCCGAAGGGCTACCGAATCGTAGCCCTGAATCAAAGGATAGAGAAACTCGTGAATGCTGATCGGCCGCTGATGTTCAAAACGCACCTTGAAATCCTCCCGCTCGAGCATGCGAGCCACGGTGAGTTGGGAGGCGAGCCGGATGAAATCCTCTGAGGAGAGCTCGTTGAGCCAAGTGCTGTTGAAGACCACCTCTGTCTTTTCGGGATCAAGGATCTTAAAGATCTGCTCCTTGTAAGTCTCGGCGTTCCGGGACACATCGTCCCGAGTAAGCGGCTTTCGCGTTTCCGATTTGCCGGTGGGATCGCCGATCATCCCGGTGAAGTCGCCAATCAGGAACAGGATATGGTGGCCCAGATCCTGAAAGTGCTTCAGCTTCTGGATAAGAACGGTATGGCCGAGATGAAGGTCCGGAGCGGTAGGATCGAACCCGGCCTTCACCCGCAGCGGCACTCCGTTCTCTCGGGACCGCTTGAGCTTGCCAGCCAGATCCTCTTTGGAGATAAGGTCCACCGTGCCCCGTTCAATCAGGGCGATCTGCTCTTCAATGGTTTCCATAGATTTACAAAATATCTTTTCAGCTATAAGCTTCCCAAGGCGCCGGACCGGCAACATCTACGTCAACGTTCACCCGTGCCGCAGATGCGCGGAAGAGGCCTTTGCTATAGCCCTGCCTGCTATGCGAGCAGGCGATGACAAAGCAGATGTGGTGTGGTGGTCGGTTGACGTTATTTGGCGTATTCTACGGCGCGTGTCTCCCGCACCACCGTCACTCGGATCTGGCCAGGATAGGTGAGATCCTCTTCAATCTTTTTGGCGATATCCTTGCTCATCAGCAGGGCATCAGCATCGTTAATCTCGTTGCTGTTCACTACGATGCGGATCTCACGGCCGGCCTGGATGGCAAACGACTTGTCCACGCCTTTGAAGGAAAGGGCGATCCGCTCCAGGTCTTCGAGACGCTTGACGTAAGTCTCGAGCATCTCCTTGCGAGCCCCGGGACGGGCCCCAGAAAGGGCGTCGGCGGACTGCACCAGGACATCAAGCACGCTCTCCGGTGGCACATCCTCATGATGGGCGGCGATGGCATGAACCACTTCGGGTGCTTCGCCGTACTTCTTGGCGAGATCCGCACCGATGCTGGCGTGCGATCCCTCCACCTCGTGATCGACCGCTTTGCCGATATCGTGAAGAAGACCGGCGCGCTTGGCCACCTTGACATTAAGCCCGAGCTCCGCTGCCATCACCCCGCAGAGGAAAGCTACCTCAAGCGAATGCTGTAGAACGTTCTGACCGTAGCTGGTTCGATATTTGAGCCGGCCCAAAAGTTTGATGATTTCGAGGTTGACCCCGTGGGCTCCCACGTCGAAAGTTGCCTGTTCGCCGGCCTCCTTCATGGCCACCTCGAGCTCATCTCCGACTTTATCCACAATCTCTTCAATGCGGGCCGGGTGGATACGGCCGTCGGTGATTAGGCGCTCCAAGGCTATGCGGGCTACTTCCCGCCGCACCGGGTTGAAGCCGGAGAGGATAACCGCCTCCGGGGTATCATCGATGATGATGTCGATGCCGGTGGCTGCCTCGATGGCCCGGATGTTACGGCCTTCCCTGCCGATAATCCGTCCTTTCATCTCCTCGTTGGGCAGAGTCACCACCGAGACAGTTTTTTCGGCAACGTAATCGGCGGCATAGCGGTTGATGGCCAAGGCCAGAATATCCTTACCTTTGCGGTCGGCCTTCATCTTCATCTCGTTTTCGATTTTGAGCAAGCTCTTGGCGGCCTCCATGCGGGCTTCGCTCTCAATGTTCTCGATGAGGATCTTCTTGGCCTCCTCACGCGAAATGCCGGAGATTTTCTCAAGCTGCGCCCGTTGTTGCTCGATAAACTGGGCCGCCTGCTGCTGCTGTTGCTCGATCTTTTTCTCTTCCTGAACTAAGGCCTGCTCTTTCTTCAGGAACTCCATCTCCCGCTTGTCCAGCATGTCGATCTTGCGCTCGATCTGATCAAGCTTCTGGCTCAGCCGCTTTTCCTCTTCGTTGATCTCATGCTTGCGGGTCTTGGCTTCCCGCTCTGCTTCCTGCTTGAGCTGATAGGCCTCGTCCCGGGCCTGGAGTGAAGCCTCTTTCTTGAGGCGCTCCGCCTCGGTCAGAGCTTCCTCGATGAGCTTGCGGCCCTGCTCCTCAACATTTTCCCTCTTCGAATCGACCAGCCGCTTTCTGGCCAGGTAGCCAATGGCCGCCCCGGCGACAAGGCCGATCAAAATGAATAAAATAGTTTGCATATTCACGGAAACTCCACCTCCCGGTTTTCCGAGCTAATTTATGGATACAACAGGCGAACCGTTGATCAGAAACGGACCTGCCGGTTAAATTGGGCCGTGCACATGGAGATGCACGCGAGCTTCAGCTGCCCGAGGCCGATGGCTGGAACTGGGAAAGGGCTGGGGAAAAATGTTTGGGAGGCGAAATGAGGGGAAATGGTAAATAATGGCTGGATGCTGACTGGACCGTGCCGTCGTTATCGAGTTTTCTGTCGTGTCGACACGACGATGCCGGGTGTTCGCTCTGCCATATTTCTCATCTTTTCCTGATGATACCAGTCAGTCTAAAATCCGGAGTGTCTCATCCTCATATCAGCCAGCCGGCGGGGATTCAAAACTCCCTGCGGCTCTTTCGCAAACGTCCCCAATCGGCTTGGCAGCTAGCGCTCACCCTATGCTGAGGACTTCTTTGCTGTCGATCGGTTTCCCCCCTCTACTCGGAATCCATCATCGCGTGTACAGCGCAATACAATTCCCCCGCCTTTGCCGTGTCAGCGGTAATGTCGAACCTGATTTCTCAGGTGGGCGATGCTCTTGCCTCCTTCAAGGAAATTCGGTGGCCGATTTCCTTTTCAAAGACAGTGGAGTCACCCTTCAATCACAATGTTGGCTCAACTTACCCACTTTCACCAACAAGGCAGGGGAAAGAGAAATTACCTTTTTTACAGCGATGTTTCAATCTTGTGGGCCAGCGCTTCGGAGACGGCGCTGACCGCTTGTTTATACTCCTCGAAATCTTTCCTCAGCCGGACGTATTTGCCGGCCATGTTCAGGCTGCTCAAGACCGCCAGTTTGTTGGCGGGAAGAAGGTGCGGTGACCCCTGGGCGCTTTTCTCGATTTGAGATTTGACCAATTCCAGGATCTCCTCGACCTCTTCTTCCGGCGCGTCAGTTGAAGTTGTTACCAAAATAATGGTCGAGAGGCAATAGATTTCAATCCCTAGCAT
Source organism: Deltaproteobacteria bacterium (assembly GCA_037379765.1). Lineage (GTDB taxonomy): Bacteria > Desulfobacterota > Desulfobulbia > Desulfobulbales > UBA5123 > JAJYKH01. The sequence goes on along the minus strand of JARRJE010000232.1, from coordinate 1,256 downwards.
CCAGGCCTTGGCGTTCCCCTGGTTCAGGGTATTGGAGATTTTGCTGGGCGGCAGGCTGAGGAGGATCAGCCAGCGGCTCGTTGGTTTGGGCCTTTTCCCATTTCTCCAACGAACTAATGAGAGAGCTGACCCGCCCGTGAATGACACTCTTCTCTTCTTTGAGTTGAGCAGCGGCCTTCCGAAGCTCGACGATTTCTCGCTCCTTCTGCTCGAGCTCAGCGGCGAGTTGCTCTTTCTCCTCCTTAAGAGTTCCGAACTGGGAAAGCAGTTTCTCGATGATCTTTTCCAGACGACTCAATTCTTCATATTGCATATTTCACGAACCCAAGTCCATGCCTTTCCGGAAGTACCGGAAAAGAAAAAGATTTCCATTGTGAACCGAAATGGCTTGTGACCGTTATCCACCTTAGTCTTCGGTTCCTGTATATAACCGCCCCGGAAATTTAAAGTCAAGCTTCTATCTTAGGTCTAACCCCCAGTCACCACGTCTGAATTTTCACCTTCCGCAGTCCCGATTCGGCTACCGGGCGGGATCACTTCATTTTTAGCCGCGCAAGCGCCGGCCAACCAGGAAAAAGCACCGACCCTGACTCCGTCCGCCAAAACTGTACCGCAAAGAACGGCATAGGGGCCGATGATGCACCCACTGCCGATTTCGGTCCGGCCCTGCAGGTGAACTCCAGGGTGAAGGACCGTATCCGGGCCGATGCGTACTTGTTTGCCTACGAATGTGGTCTCGGGCTGCAGGATCGTGACCCCTGAGCCCATCAACTCCCGATTGCGCCGTTGCTGCAAGCAGGCATGGGCCTGGGCCAGCTCGAGTCGGGAATTGACCCCCAGGACCTCATCTGGATCCGGGCAGAGAAAACGGTTGACGCCATGACCCTCTCGGTTGGCAATCCCGACGATGTCGGTCAGATAGAATTCACCCTGCTTGTTGCCGGCATCAACCTGGCGGAGAGCAGCCAGGAGAAACCCGATCTCCACGCAATAGATGCCGGCGTTGACCTCTCTGATTTCCTTTTCTGCCGGCGCCGCATCCTTTTCCTCGACGATTCGCAGCACATGGCCTTGGGAATCGGTAATAATCCGGCCGTAATTAGTTGGATCATCAAGGGAGGTGGTCATCACCGACAGCGGGGTCTCTTTGGCGACATGCTCCTCGATCATCTGGGCGAGGGTTTTTGTCCGGATCAAGGGGGTATCACCACACAGAATCATGACCATTCCGCTTTCCGCTTTGCGCAGTTGCTTCT
>JARRJE010000231.1:5397-7787 GCA_037379765.1 Deltaproteobacteria bacterium | reverse complement strand
ATTTATAATACCGAAAGGCATTAGGCCGGCTTACCGGCTCATTCGGAGCAGCGATCATGGCCGATAGCACGTTACAGCTCACGCAAGAGCAGGGAGAGATCCTTGTCAGACTTGCACGCCGGACTTTGGAGGCGCAATTGGGCAGCCCCCCGGACCAGCATGAGAGCGAAGCCTTGAACGCTCGCCTGCAAGACCCCAGTTTCCAGGAAAACAGGGGAACTTTTGTCTGCCTCAAGCTCGAGGGACAGCTGCGCGGCTGCATCGGGAGTCTCATGGGAGTCGGCCCCGTTGCCGAGGGAGTGCGGCGAAACGCCGTAAACGCAGCCTTCCAAGACCCCCGGTTTGAACCGCTCTCTGCTCAAGAGCTGGACCGCGTGCGGATCGAGGTGAGCGTGCTCACTGCTCCCCAGATGCTCGAGTTCAACGATGGAGTCGATCTGTTGGCCAGGTTGCGCCCTTATGTGGACGGAGTAATTATCCGCAAAGGCTTGGCCAGCGCCACTTTCTTGCCCCAAGTTTGGGAGCAGCTCCCTCAGCCGGATATTTTTCTGGCAAATTTATGCCGAAAAGCCGGCTTGCCTCAGGATGCCTGGCGGCACCCTCCACTGGAGGTTCTGACTTACCAGGTCCAGGCCTTTTCAGAAAAGGAAGACTGATGCCGCTGCCAAAAAACCTGATCCGCGGTGACGCAATGGGTATGGGAAATACTCACACATTTTTTCAGCTTTGGCTGGCACTACCTCTTGCTCTCGCTCTCTCTTGACTGGCGCTGAAAAATCCAGGTATAGTTGTCGACTATGAGTGGTGTCCTGTCCGAAGAAGAGATCAACGCCTTGCTGGAGCTCTTTCGGGCCGGCAACGACTCCACTGTCGAAAAGCGGACAGAAAAGGAATCCCTGGTTGAGCATGACCTCCAGCGGCGCTTCTTTCGGTCGAGTCAGAATCTCCCAGCTGTTCTTCATGAGGGTGGCAAAGCCCACCGGGTGACTGCTACCAACATCAGCCTGGGAGGCGTTTTCGTTCGCTCGCCGTTGCCAATCGCAATCGGCGAGGAGGTGGGGTTGTCACTGGAACTCCCCGCGCCTCCCGTCTGTATTGATGTCAGTGGCTGCGTCTGCTGGCAGAAAAAAGCGGGCAATGATACGCTCGGTCTGGGCATCCGCTTCTCTTCTCTCACCACCGAGGCCATTTGGGCCATCATTGCCAATATCGAGCAGGCGCGAAAAAAATCCCTCTGAACATCTCTGTCGTTTACTCTGATATTCCGGCCCTCTTCCGATCTACTCTTCTGTCAGGAAGCCTTTTTACAGCAAATACGGCAATTCTTCTTGACAAATCGGCGCAAAATAATTGTAATCCTTTTTTTACAGGGCTACCTCCGGAGCGATGCGACGGGGAAGCGGATCGTCGGGGGGTGGGAATTTCGGATTTCAAAACCAGATCTGGAAAGGGAGGAGAAGCAATGAACAAGTCCGATCTCGTGGCAGCCATCGCCAAATCCTCAAATTTGAGCAAGGCAGCATCCGAAAGGGCTCTCAATGGCTTCATCGGTGCAGTCGGGGACGCTCTCTCCAAGGGCGAGGGAGTGACCCTGGTCGGCTTCGGCTCATTTTCCGTAGCCAAGCGTGGGGCGCGCAATGGCCGTAATCCCATGACCGGCAAGCCTATTCGGATCCCCGCCAAGAAAACGGTCAAGTTCAAAAGCGGGAAAGGGTTGGCCCAGGCGGTCAAATAATCCTACAACACCTTCCTGCCGACAGGGACAGGGCGCCTGCTCTGTCCTTGTTCCTTTCTTTGCGGTTTTCCTCGCTCCAGAAATCTATTCGATGCAGGCAGGCTTTTTTCCCAATCTAAGTGGCTGCAGGCTCACGACTATATTTGTAATATCCTGAGAAGTAGTATCACCCCTCGCTCCCTTCCTCAAGGTGCCGATCTCGGCCCAATTGGGGGTCAACTGGTTATTTGAGACCAAGACATGAAACACGAGGGCTTCCACCCGTTATTCTCCATCAGAAAAAAACGGGGAGCTTTTTCGCGAGCAACCTAACTCGCTGATGGAGTATTGGTGATGGTCATCTTTTCCAATATCACGTGCTGATCTCGACTGGATCGTAATTAGCCAAAAGGATGGAGCTGATCTGCCGCCATAACACAACAACCTCTTCTCCTTATGGACTATGAACTATGAACTTTAGGGCCATTCCTGGACTCGTTGTTGCTGACGTCGATTCCAAGGCTGATGATGGTCCCTGAGTCTTGAGGGAGCTTCACTTCCCGCTCATCCATCTCACAGCGCTTCCAGGACGGCGAGCAGCAGGGTCGCGAATTTCATCCCAGCTCTGCGGGTCGTTTCGATGACCTCCTCCAGGAGAATGGGTTGAAAGTGATCC
>JARRJE010000231.1:0-5387 GCA_037379765.1 Deltaproteobacteria bacterium | reverse complement strand
GAGATGACCGAAATACCCAGCACCCGCATTCCGGCGTGGTGGGCAACGATCACTTCCGGGACGGTGGACATGCCAACAGCATCAGCTCCGCAGTCCCGAAGGAAGCGGGTTTCGGCCGGGGTTTCTAGGCTCGGCCCGGGAATGGCTACGTAGATGCCGGTGGTCACATGCGGCAGTTGTAAACGGTCAGCGTTCTGGCGGGTTTTTTCAATCAGTTGTTGATCGTAGGTAGTTGAAAGATCCGGGAATCGCGGCCCCCACTCCTCTATATTCGGCCCCCGCAAGGGATTGTCAGGGATGAAATTAAGATGGTCCTCTATGAGCATCAAGGTGCCTGGGACAAAGTTCGGATTGAGGCCGCCCGCAGCATTGGAGAGGACTACAGTTTCTGTTCCCAGGCGGGAAAGGACTCGGAGAGGGAAAGTGAGCTCTCGGGTGGAATAGCCTTCGTAGTAATGAAAACGGCCTTGGAGGGCGGCTACCCGGTGGCCCTTGAGATTGCCGGCAACCAGGCGACCAGCGTGGCTTGGCACCGTCGATTGAGGGAAATGGGGAATTTCGTCATAAGAAATGATCGTGGCGTTCTCGATTTGCTCGGCGATCTCGCCCAAGCCGGTGCCGAGGACCAGGGCGACCCGGGGCGGCTTGATCCTTGCTGCCAGAAAAGCGGTGGCTTTCGCCACTTGCTCCTGGTGGCGGCGTATCTCCCCGGCCAGGCTCGGATTCACGATGTCTCGCCTGCCGGCCCCCTCTTCAGTGGCAGGGTAAAGGTAAAGATCGTGCCCTTGTCCGGTCGGGAATCGAAGGAGATTACCCCTCCGTGCTTCTCCTCGATGATTTGACGGCAAGAGGCGAGCCCGAGACCGTTGCCTCCGGGTCTGGTTGTGACCCTGGGCATAAAGATTTTTTCGCCGAGCCCTGCCGGTATACCCTCGCCCCAGTCTTTGACACGCACCAGTGCCTGCCTGTGATCGCAGTCCGTTTCGATCTCGATGGCGTTCCTGGGTTCACTGGCCTGGGCGGCATTGAGCACCAAGTTCCAGATCACTCTCCGAATATCCAGTTTGGAGAACGGAAAAAGAGGGGGGCGCTGTTTGACGCGCAAAGCGATTTTCCGGTCTCGAAGGTCGGGGTGGACAACAAAATCGGCGTCGGCCATCTTTGCAATGAGAGTGCACAGACAGGCGGGTGCCATGGCAGGTGCATAATGTAACCGCTTGGCATGGGCCAGGGCCTCCTCCATCATGGTGGTTAAATTGGCGTTGATGAGAAGAAAAGTGGAGAGCATGTTGCGCATGTCATGAATCATGATATTGGTCTTTTCGAATTCGGCGGCAATCAATTCGGTATCCCGCCGAATGCGCTTGGTGAGCCTCTTCATGACCGAGACCAGGGCCAAGGGCCGGCTGGCCAGATATTTCTGAAAATTGGCGGTGGAAATCTTCAGGAGTCGGCTCGGGATCAGGGCCTCCACGGTTGCTGAACGCGGTTCGTTGTCGATAATGGACATTTCCCCGATGTATTCCACCGGAGAGAGATTGGTGATAAAACGGTGATCCTTCCAGATCCGGAGGGATCCTTTGAGTAAGACGAACATATCCCGGCCCATATCACCTTCCTTGAACAAGATTTCGCCTGCATCGCACCGCACTTCGCTGATTTCGCCGGCCAAATCAGCGAGTTCCTCATCCGAGAAGGACTCGAAGAGATCAATTCTTTTCAGGTGGGAAAGATGGTATTCGTCCATAAAGGATTGATTGAAAATGTATCAATATTTGCAATGGTTCGAATCCCCTCCACTATACACGAACAGGAAGAGCGGGCAAGAAGAGAATTGCGGCGTTCCCGGAGAGGGAAGGATAAGGCCTCGATACGAATTCAGAGTAAATGCTTCAAAAAGCATTTGTGTTTGACATCATTCCCAAACCGCCCGGATAATGACCTCAGCACCGGTCATAGTTGCTATCCGGGTGTTGAAAGTCCTCCGACAAGGAGAAAACGACCCGGAGTTGGGTCAGGCTTTTTCTGATCATTAGTCCTTTTTTCGGGTTCGGTGGTATCGCCGGCCGCAGCGGTCGACAGTTTAAAATTCTTTTCATTCTCCTTTTGATATGTCGGGGTCTTCCTCCCTTGGGAGGGGACCGCAGGGCTGATGAAGGTATTCACAGGTGCTTCTCTTCTGACTGACTCCGGCAGTCAAAGCTTGATCCGGGTGTGGTGCTCCAATTTAACGGCAAAGGCACCACCGCTTTTGAAGTGCAGCTGCCAGGCCCTTTTCGCCGTCTCCATAGTGTTTGTAGAATATATCCGCGGGGATTTGGCTGCATTGCCTCTTGCGGATTCCGTCTTCGATGCTATATTTTGTATCTCGTTTATTCGTCGACATTCGGAAGAACTGCGCTATGATGGCGATCGAAGAGCGCGACCGGGCTGCGTTTGGGTAGTCTCGGCTGCTTCGCGCTTCGATTACAACAAAGGATGCTGCAAATGCGCACGGCTAGGCTAGGCGCCACTTTCATGGTTATCCTTAAATAGTTCGCTAGGGCTGGCCCTGGTAATGATTCGAAGAATATGACCTTTCGCTGCCAACCGGCTTCTTCCCAGTCGGAAGACCTGGGGAAAAAATTTACAAGCATCCGCGATTCTAGGCTGGCCAGCTATTACTACGCCTTTCTCGCTCAAAACATTCTTCCCTTTTTTGAAAAAGCTTCGATTTCTCCCAACCAGCTCACGATTCTGGGGTTTGTTTTCGCCGTCCTGGTGCCGGCAGGATTCCTTTTTCATCCCTGGTATGGCTTCGCTTTCATACTCATTTCCGGTATGGCCGACACCCTCGACGGCCAGCTGTCCCGGGCCCAGGGCAACGGCTCTGCCTACGGCGCTTTTCTTGATTCCACTCTGGACAGGGCTTCCGATTTTTTCTTCCTCTCCGGCTTCTGGATTCTTTTCTGGGGTCAGCCCCATTTCCTGCTTGCTACCGCTCTTCTCGCTTCTGCAACCTTTTTTACTTTTCTGATCAGCTATGCCAAGGCCCGTGCCGAAGGGCTGGGGAGCTCCTGTCAGGAGGGATTCATGGGCCGTGCGGTGCGGACGATCTACCTGCTCCTGTGGGCATTACTGATCTGCCTCTTTGCCGGATCCCGACAGCCGTTGCTGTGGGGAGGGCTGGCACTCTACTGGGGCTTGACCATGGCTACCCTGGCAGAACGTCTGATTCATATTACGCATCGGCTTCGGGGCCGGTAAGCCTTTCTTTTTTACTTCTCGCCGTACATGGATATAAAAAACTTAAAAATGTTAGGATGATAAATATTATTTTTCCGGAAAACGGAAGGGAGACAAGGATTCATGGGCAAAATCAAGATAGCGATCGTCGGAATCGGAAATTGTGCGAGCGCCCTCATCCAGGGAATTGAATATTACCGGACAAGGCAATCTGCAGAGGCCATCGGCTTAATGCATTGGGACATAGGCGGCTTCTCGCCTGGCGACATTGAGGTTGTGGCCGCATATGATATCGACCGGCGGAAGGTCGGGATGGACGTGGCCCAGGCCATTTTCGCCCCGCCCAACTGTACAACGGTGTTCTGCCCCCAGCTGCCGAAGACTGGTACCTCCGTGCGGATGGGCAAGGTGCTCGACGGAGTGGCCGCCCACATGGGTAATTACGACCATGATCGCACCTTCTTGGTCGCGGACGAGCGGGAAATGGAGATGGAGGAAATTGTCCGCGATCTCCGGGGGATGGGCGCTGAGGTGCTGCTGAACTATCTGCCGGTAGGCTCGGAGGAAGCGACCCGCTTTTATGCCGAATGTGCCCTGAAGGCCGGGGTAGGATTCATCAACAACATCCCGGTCTTTATTGCCAGCGACGATGCATGGGCGCAACGGTTCACCGACGCCGGCATTCCTATTATCGGCGATGACATCAAGTCGCAGGTGGGTGCCACCATCGTCCACCGCACCCTCACCAACCTCTTTTCAAACCGTGGCGTCCAGCTGGACTCGACCTATCAGCTCAATTTCGGAGGCAATACCGATTTTCTCAACATGCTCGATCGCCATCGACTGCAGTCGAAGAAAATTTCAAAAACGGAGGCGGTCCGCTGCCAAGTGCAGGCTGGGCTGGCCGACGAGCACATTCATATCGGTCCCAGCGATTGGGTCTCTTCCCAGAGAGACAATAAAATCGCATACATCCGGATGGAGGGACGCCTGTTCGGAGATGTGCCCATGAATCTGGAACTGCGCCTCTCGGTCGAGGATTCCCCCAACTCGGCTGGGGTGGTGATCGATGCCGTCCGCTGTCTGAAACTGGCCAAGGACCGTGGCATTGGCGGGCCGCTTCACTCGCCGTCAGCCTACTTCATGAAGCATCCGCCCCGGCAGTTCACCGACGATCACGCCCATCTCTGCACCGAAGAGTTCATCCAAGGGACGAGAGACCGATAAATTTTAGAGAATCCGCAACTCGCAGACTTTGCGAAAGTGATGGCCGTAAATGGCCAGCGTCACAGCCAGGGGAAAAAGTCGCGGGTGGTGGAGACCGGTCCACAGCAGCAGTCGCCAGTAGTGGAAACGTTCTTTGCCGAAGATGCCCAGCCGGTAAAGTGACCGAAAAAAGGCGAGCTTGTACTGCAGGTCACACTGCCCTGCGATCGCGGTCGGCCGGTATTCGTTCAAAAAGGTCTTCACTCGCTGATAGTATTTTTCCGGCGAGTAGATGTAATCCAGCACCGTTTTATATCCTTCGCGCAGGGTATCCAAGCCCATGGCCGGGATAATGTTGGTCGTGCCGTCCACATTGTCGCCACTGATTTCGCCCCGCAGGCGGCCCTCCAACCGGAGTCGCTCGTAAAGCTTGGTGCCGGGTGGTGCCTGCAACATACCGACCATGGCCATGACGATGCCGCTGTTCTGGATGAAATCGATCTGCCGCTGAAAGATGGAAGGGTTGTCATTGTCAAAGCCGAGAATGAACCCGCCCTGGACCTGTAAGCCGGCCCGCTGGATCCGATGGATGTCTCCGATCAGGTCTCTATTGCGGTTCTGTTTTTTGCTGCATTCATTCAGACTCAGGTCATCCGGGGTCTCGATGCCGATGAAAACTGTGGTGAAACCAGCCGCAGCAAGGAGGGCCATCAGCTTCTCGTCATCGGCCAGATTGATGGAGACTTCGGTGAAGAAGGTGATGCCTCTTTTGTCCTGGATCCAGTCGATCAGCGCCGGCAACAGCTCGTTTTTGAGATGTTTTTTGTTGCCGATGAAATTGTCATCGACGAAAAAGACCCCGCTCCGCCAGCCCTGAGCGTAGAGTTCGTCCAACTCGGCGATGATCTGGGATGCGCTCTTGGTGCGGTGACGGTGGCCGAAAAGGACGGTAACAT
>JARRJE010000230.1:0-4134 GCA_037379765.1 Deltaproteobacteria bacterium | reverse complement strand
GCCTGAGGCGCCGATTTCCTGGGTCCCCATGCCGAGCATCGGGGCCTGGGCAAAAGCGGTTCCTCCGGAAACGCAACAGATCAAGGCTGTCGCCGCAACAAGTACCTTCTTCATGGTTTTACTCCTTTCTCATTGAGATTTTTCAGCAATTCCGGACGATCCCCCTCGCCGTTCCGGCCAACAACCTTCTTTTCACCTCCTTCGCTAACGCGCCACCCCCCAGCCGGTTTTGCGGGAACTTGTTAACTCCTTGGAATAAAATGGAACCGGTGAAAAAAGTATTTGCCAAGCTACACCTTCACCTTATTTCCGTCAATGTCTAGCTCGAATGATTGAAGATCTCCTGCCGGGCGCTAACCGGAAATTCTGTCTGAACCACTCCCTCTTGACAAAAAAATGGAGTTGGAAGATAGTGTCTTTTCGTTTGTTTTCATCACTTCGGAATCCATCGAAAAGAGGACCGCCATGGAAAAGAAGCCTATCCGTCTCGCCGATTGTTTCAAAACCTATACGTTCGACCAAGACAAAGCCTGCAGCCCGGAGGAGACGGTGGAGCGGTTCAAAGCTCGGCTTGCCGAAGTGGATCTCGATATTCTGAAAGAAGTGAGGCGCATCGATAACGGCCGGTTGGACATCCCGGTCTATTTCAGTGTTTGCGGCAGCGATGCTCGAGGAATCATAGGCACGAAAAAACAGATGGGGAAAGGTTCCAGCCCGGAACAATCCCGAGCCAGCGCCTGTATGGAGCTCGGCGAACGGTTCAGCTTCTTCTCCTTCGTCAAGAATCCCTATAATTTCATTGAAGGCACTTATCCGGAAATGAAGGCAAAGGGGTATCCCCTCCTCCCTCTCAAGCGACTCCTGCAGTCGGTGCACGACGACACCATGAGCGAGGAGCTGCTGGAAAAACTCCTGGAAAACGTGCCGATTCAATGGACCTGGGCTACCAACCTCACTCGGGAAGAGGAGGTGCTGGTGCCTTTCTCCTGGTTCTACGCCATCAACGAGTTCAACGGGCCCTCGGCCGGCAACACTTATGAAGAGGCGGTCAGCCAAGGCATCTGCGAGATCGTCGAGCGCCATGTCTGCGCGGTGATCAGCCACGAACAGAAAGAAGTCTCTTTGATCGATCCCAACTCGGTTACCGACCCGGTGGCCAGGGAGCTCATCGACAAGTTCACCCGGCACGGCATCGAGATCTATCTCAACGATTTCAGCCTCGACACCGGCATTCCCACTGTGGGGGCAATGGCCATCGACCGCTCCACCTTCCCCCTGTCCAGTGAAATCGTTTACACTGCCGGAACCACCCCCAATCCGGAAAAAGCATTGATCCGGGCCCTCACCGAGGTAGCCCAGCTCGCCGGCGACTTCAACAGCAAGGCCAACTACGTAGCGAGCGGCCTTCCCAAGCCGCTCAGCATGGAAGAGATGAAGCACATCACCCATCCCGGCCGCACCATTGCCATCAACGAGCTGCCCGACCTGACCGACGACAACATCAAGGTCGAGGTGGAACGCTGCCTCGAGGCGCTTCGCCGCCTGGATATGGAGGTTCTGGTTGTCAACACCATGCATCCGCAATTGGGGCTGCCCACCCTCTATACTATCGTCCCGGGCGCCCATTTCCGGGAACGGTCCATGAGCAAAAATGCCGGCCTGTTTGCTGCCAAGCTGATGGCCGAGCGGATCACCGATCCGGCCGAGTCGAATCGCCACCTGGCGGGCATGCAAAAGCTCCTGCCGGATGCCTATTTCATCGAGTTCTATCTGGGCAAGAATCTCCAGGCCATGGGGCGCTACGAGGAAGCGTTGGGCCATCTGCGCCGAAGTCTGAAGCTCGACCCCATGGCGGAAGACCTCCCGTACATCTATTCCTACATCGGCTCCTGCCTGAAGGACATGGGGCAGTACGACGAGGCCATTGCGGCTCTCGCCTCCGGGGCCGAGCTGGACAACACGCGGCCGGATATTCACAACCTCCTCGGGTTCTGCCACTTCAAACGGGGCGAATACGAGATCGCCATTGAACACTTCACCAAGACCGTCGAGCTCAACCCTTCTTCGGCCACCGATTATGCTAACCTGGGCGTCAATTACCGACGGCTGGAGAAAAATGATGAGGCGGTGAAGTATTTTCAGCTGGCCCTGTCGCTCGACCCCTCCATCGAGTTCGCCCGCACCCACCTGGAGGAGCTCACCGGGGGAGCGGAAGCGGCTTAAGCAGGGGTGATGGTGAGGGTGATAGGGTTCGGAAATATCCAGGATTTCAATTTCGCAGGCAGGTCGCTCAGGGTTGCAGCGTCCTTTTGCCGTGCCGCGTTACTCCCCTCACCTCGGCCACGGTTGGGTGCCGCTGGCGGAAGTTCGAGATCCGTAGCGGGGCTATTTTTTATCAGCTACCCGCAGGGTTATCCCCTGGCCGGGGAAGATGAGGTCGGGGTTTTCAATATGGTTGTCCCCGGCTATGGCGGCGAAGAGGAGGGGATCGCCGGTCAGACGCTTGGAGATGTCCCAGAGTGTATCGCCCTTCTTGATCACATAGCGGAGATCCTTTTTCGTCCCCTGTAACACGCTGGGAACACCAAGAGGCTTGGCAGACTCTATTACGGTGCGCTTGTCACCCGTTCCAACCTCGATGGCGAGGAGCCGCTTCGCGTGTTCGGCAGCGGCCGGCGTCTGGTCTTTGATAGCTGGGTTGGCTACCGGTGTGGTCTCGGCTTTGGTCTCGTGACTGAGCTCTGGTTTGACTTCCGGTTTGGTTGGAGATTTGACATCCTGCCTAGTCGAGGTTTTGGCCATGGGATTGTGCGTGGCTTGTGCGGACCGTTTGGCGGCCACGGCCTGTGGCGCGGCCTGATGAGGACCACGCGTCATGACATACACGAGCGCCAGGACAGCAAGCAGGCCCATAACGGCATATGGCCAGGACGACCGCTCCTTCCTGATTCGAGGCCGAATGGGATGTTCATAGGGTAGTGGCCGGACAGGCTCTTTCCTGTGGATGACTTCCTCATTGTCTGTATATTCACCGGATGCTGCATCAATAGCGGACTCAATCGCGTCGGGTTCGGGAACGTCATTCTCTATTTTCTCTTCTTTATCTCCTGTTTTTTCTTCAAGTGCGGATGATATCTTACTCGCTGTCACCTCAGCGTCGTCCTTTTTCTTAGGAGCTTCCTTACTGTGAGGTCCCACGCCAGAAGGTTCTACTTCAAGTGCCTGAGGCCCTGCGCTTTCTTCCTCCGCTGCAGCTTCTGCATCAGATGTCCGGGCTGATGCATTTTCCAGTTCGTCGGTCGCAACGGACGCACTCTCCGTTTCTTCTTCCTGAATCTCTTCATCGACCACGGCAAATGAGCTTTTCGGCTCCGGTTCCTGAGTTTCTTCATCAGCTAACACAGACAAGCTTTCCGGTTCTTTCTCCTGAATTTCTTCACCGGCCACAGCAGATGTACTTTCCAGCTCTTCCTCCTGAATCTCTTCCTCAGCCACCGCTAACGGGCTTACCGTTTCTTCTTCCTGGACCTCTTCATCAACCGTAGCAGACGCATTTACTGATTCTGCTTCTTGAACCTCTTCGTCCGCCACCACAGAAGCGCTTTCCGATTCTTGCGCCTGAATCGCTTCATCGACCACGTAAGATACACTTCCAGGTTCTTCTTCAATCGTTTCACCTACCGCAGCTGTTGGGCTTTCCGGCTCTTCTTCCTGAATCTCTTCCTCAGCCACGGCGTACGGGCTTACGGTTTCTTTTTCCTGAACCTCTTCATTAACCGGAGCAGATGCGTTTTTCTGTTCTTCTTCTATCGTTTCATCATCCTTAGCGAAAAGGTTTTCCGGATCTTGCTCTTGAACTGGTTCTTCAACCACAGCGGAAGCGCTCTTCGATTCTTTTTCCAGAATCTCTTCATCGGCTAAGGCGGACAGACTCTCCCAATCTTCCAACTGGTCCGGGACGAAGTGAAGAGCCAGCTCCGCGGTGTTCATTATAGGGAGCACCGTTCCTCCGGACGTGGCACATCCATACACGAAAGGCCAGGGAAGCGTGACTGGCAGCGGGGCAAGCTCGTCCCTAGGAACCACGGCTGGTTCTCCCCATTTCCCGGCAAGCAGAAGAGCCCTCAAATCACC
>JARRJE010000229.1:0-4138 GCA_037379765.1 Deltaproteobacteria bacterium | reverse complement strand
GGATATGACTGTCCGGAAAGGCTCCATATTGGACTTTGGTCCAACAGCAGGCTTTTTTCTCGTAAGCGATCACAGGCACCGAATCTTGCTTTGTCGGCGACCTGTTCGCGTACCCGGGTACAGCCTCACCGGGCGCGATTGTCGGCACTGCTGCCGACGGTCTACCTTCGCTGCTTCTTGCACGCTGGAGGACCTGGACACTTGTTCTTGCATTCACGCGGACCGGAACTTTCGCGCATCTCCGGCACCTGTGATCGCTTACAAAACAAGGTAGAGTCATTCCAACCGTCCTCTTACCCTGTTATCGTCGGGCAGTGAGGCTTTGGTCGACCCGGGAGGAAGGCGAAGTGGGCGCACGAGGAGAGGATGGTTTGTCAGGCAAGATCAAGCAGTCATGGCGTAACCAATCACAGAGTAAAAACGGGCGACGGAAACCTGAACTTCGTTCGTGGTAAGCGGTTGCAGAGTGCCACAGATGCAAGGCATCGGCCTGCGAGGCTATACGCTGGTACACGAACAGGCCGATAACAAAACAGATGTGGTGCCCTGTGACCGCTTACGTCATGGCTCACATTTTCCGAACACCCAGTCGAGAAGATCGAGAAGGGCCTGGTCATCGATCGGTTTACGGAAATACCCTACCGCGCCCAACTTTTTGGCCTCCTGGATCGCCTGTGGATTGTGAAAAGCGGTGATGAAGATCACCGGCAGGTCGATGCCGGCGGCGAGCAGTTTTTTCTGAAGCTCCAAACCGCTGAGCCCGGCCATCTTGATGTCGAGGATCAAACAAGAATTTTCTTCTTGAAACCTGGTGCTTAGAAATTCCATGGCCGAGGAGAAGGTCTGCGCTCTCAAGCCGGCGGAGCGGAGCAGCCTTTCCATGGCCTTTCGCACCGATGGATCGTCGTCGACGATATAAACGACCTGTTTTGAAACCTCTGTCAAAATGAGATTCCTTATGGAGTGTGGGCATGGATGAGTCAGGACTTAAATTACTGTATGAGAAAACGGGGGAGGACTTCTATTGGCTCAAGGTCCAATAAGGAGAAAAAAGCAATCGGAAGGGGTAGCGGATGGGGGATGATCACTCGGCAGGGAGAGGGAGCTTCCGGACGCCGGCATTGTCCGCCAGACGGACCAACTCGACCAGAGAGGCGACACCCAGTTTCTGCATTACCCGGGCGCGATGCACTTTGACTGTTTTTTCCGAAATGTTGAGCGCGTATGCGATCTGTTTATTCAAAAAACCTGAGACGACATGCGCAAGCACTTCCTGCTCCCTCGGCGTCAAGGAGGACAATTGTTTTTTGATCGTTTCGTCCTCCTGCCGGGAGATTGATAACTGTCGGGCTTGCCGGCAGGCCTCCTGCACGGCAATGAGGAGATCCTCCTCGTCTACCGGCTTGGTGAGGAAATCAATGGCCCCGATTTTCATGGCCCGTACGCTCAAGGGGATATCTGCATACCCGGTGATGAAGACCGTGGCCATGGCGTGCTTCCGGCCGAGGAGCTTCGTCTGCAGCTCGAGTCCGTTCAAATCCGGGAGATTGACATCAAGGAGCAGACAGCAGGGCTCATCATCGGGGAGAGAGGCCGCCAGCAGTTCTTGGGCCGAGGCGAAAGTCATGACGTCAAAGCCATGGGAGCCGCCTAGCAGCCGCGCCAGGCCCTTGCGGATAGAGGGTTCATCGTCGACGATAACGACCAGGTTTCTGCCTTCCTTCATGCTTGTCCCGACTCCGTGCCTTCGCTTTGGGCGGGCAATTGAAAAGAAAAGAGCGTGCCGCCTTCCGGGTGGGCTTCCGCCCATAAGCGGCCTCCGTGTGCCTCAATGATGGATCTGGAAATGGCAAGACCCATTCCTGTTCCTTTCGGCCTCGTGGTGAAAAAAGGATCGAAGATCGTCTCCATGATCTCCGAAGAGAGGCCTGGCCCAGTGTCACGGAAACCGGCCACGATCGCATCATCTCCTATAGCCGCGGTCGATATCTCCACCAGGCGCTTTTCCGGCGGCTGTGTTTTGAGGGCCTCCAGTGCATTCAAAAGAAGGTTGAGAACCACTTGCTGGATTTGAATCGAATCTCCTGTCAGGAAGGGGAGGTTCGGTGAAAAATGTTTTCGCACGCCGATCTTACGTGCCATGAGTTTGCTCTGGATGAGCGAGAGAACCTGGTCGATGAGCTCGTTGAGGTTGAGTGGCTCCCGTTTCCCCTCGTCTCTCCGGGACATCGCACGCAGGCGGCTGATCACTTCGGCTGCCCGCTTGTCGCAGGCGACGATGTCTTCCAGCGCCTCGGCCACCTCTTCGAGGCAAGGCTCTTCGGCCCGGAGAAACCGGATGGCGGCCTGGGCGTGGCTGAGGATGGCCGCCAGGGGTTGACTGATCTCGTGGGCGATGATCCCGGTCAGGTAGCTCTGGATATCCAGCCGGTCCCGATGCGCCAGTTCGGCTCGGAGCCGGCGCGATTCGATTTCGGCCAGTCTCTGCTCGGTGATGTCGAGGCAGGTCCCCATCATCCGGACAGATGGGCCGGTCGGGTCGCGGACGGCGATTCCATGAAGCCGGATAATGCGTTCACTCCCGTCTGCCCTGAAAATGCGATAATCGACATGATAAACGCCGCCCGGGTCCGCAAGGGCACGATCCATGGCGAGGTGCACGCTCTTGCGATCCTCGGGGCAAATCATTGCCAGCAAGGATTTTCCGGGCAATTCGACTTGCGGCTCCACGCCGTAGATGCGGGCTCCTTCCTCGGAAAATGCTACGAGATCCGGCTCCACATCCCATTCCCAGCTCCCCATGTGGGCGAGGCGCTGCGCCTCGTCGAGCTTTTCCTTTTGCCGCAAGGCTTGCTCTTCGGACACTCTCAGGCGCGTGATCTCAGAATGGGTGATCACGGCGCCTCCTTCAGGCCGGTTCAGGGGGGTGGCCGACATGGAAAACCATCGTTTTGTTTGCCGAGAGGAACATTCGTATTCCGATTCGAAGTGGCTTCTCTGTCCGGCCAGCACCTCTTGAATGCCGGTTAGGGCCACTTCAACTTCTGGGTTGCCTTTCTCGGCAGCCTTTTGGCAGGCTTCCAGGTAATTGGCGCCCGGCAGGATGTTCTCCAGATTTTCAAGATCGTTTTCCAGCGCAAACCGCAGCCACTGTTTGTTCACGGCCAGGATCTCGCCTTGGCGGTCGATGACCACTACCTGCTCCTGCAGAGAAGCAAGGACCGACTTCAGGAAGTTCCGACTTTTTTCTGATTCGGCCTGGGCGATTTCGAGAGCGGTGCGGTATCCCAGCTCGACTTTCTTCAAATTGTCCTCGTCCCGGCTTCGGAAAAGGGCATCGACCAGGAGCTGGCCGAGCAGTTGCAGCCCGGATGAGTCTGATTCCGACCAGCGGCGCTTCCCGTCGGTCATCGCGAGCAGCATGGCAGCCCGGACTTTTCCGCCCTCCCAGAGCGGCACGCACAGATAGGCGGAAAATCCCGCCTTGATGCAGCCGTTGCGGTCAGTGTCGACGTCCAGCTTCTCGACCGCCTGGATGGAGACCGGATGGCCTTGGCGTACCCGAGACATGGTCCAAGGCAAGAGACCAAAGATTACGTTCGGGTCGGGAAGGGGACGCCGGGCTCTTACAGAAGCATGGGTGATGGGTTTTTTCGTTCTTTCAGCGGAGAGGTTCAAAAGAATGGCGCAGTCTGCTTCAAAAAATTCAGCTATTTTCTGAAGAGCACGAGGGATCAGAGGCTCGGATGAATTATTTGAGCCTGACGAGATGAAAACGATCAGGTCATTGATGCCGATGTCGATATCCTTTTGAATCGGTATATAATTCATCTTCACCTGGCTTGCCCGCCGGTAAAAATGAGTTCCTATATTTTCCCCCGAAATGATCTAAAGACTGCTGCAAGGTGAGAGGCGCTGAACGTCGAGAATTGGCGGGCCTTTGTTACTATAATATCAAAAAACTGGCCGTTTTTTGCAATTTTTCACCCTGTCTTTCCCCGGCATATTTCTGGAATATTTCCCGGGGAATGGATGTCGGATGATGAAAAGATCTGTCAGGTTTTCGTGAGAATCTCCTCCGGAGGATGAGACCAAAGTCCAATATGGTTCTCCTCCTTCTTTGTCCTACCGTTAAAAT
>JARRJE010000228.1:0-7337 GCA_037379765.1 Deltaproteobacteria bacterium | reverse complement strand
CGCGAGATTTGCAGTACCGGCTGGCTCTTGATTTCTCTTGCAATCTAAAGCTTTTGCGATGACAATCGGAATCAGTGTTCCTCGCGGACTCAAAACGCTTTTCCCTCTTTACGAAACGGAGGTTTTTCATGGCGAACTCGAGCCCTACCGCCAACCACGTCAAAAAAGAAACCATGCTGCTCGTGGCAGCCGCATGCTTGCTGATTGGCTTCCTGGGTGGCATCGTCTTTTCAGTCTTCAAGCTCAACACCGGCGGGGAAACGGTGACCGCCACCAAAACCCAGCAAGAGGCACCGCAACAGCCGCAGATGAGCGCCGAACAGGCCAGCAAGGCCTTAGCCCTGGAAAGAGACCTCGCAGCTAATCCGAAAAACACCAAGGCCTGGATCGATCTCGGAGATCTGTACTTCGATACCTCCGAGCCGCAGAAAGCAATCCGGGCCTATACCAAAGCCTTGGATCTCGAGCCCAATAATCCCACGGTCCTGACCGATCTCGGGGTGATGTACCGTCGGTCGGGAAAATTCGACAAGGCTCTGCAATCATTCGATAAAGCCATTTCGCTGAATCCCTCCCTGCCCCAACCCCGCTTCAACAAAGGCATCGTTCTCCTGTTCGACCTCAATCGGGAGAAAGAAGCCATGCAGACCTGGGAAGATCTCCTTAAAGTCGACCCGAATGCGACTGCTCCCAATGGCCAGCCACTGCGGGAGGTTATCCAATTCTACCAGAAGCAGTTGAAACAGCAGCAGGGCCGGCAGCAGGCGCCCCAGCCTGCGGCGGCTGGGAAAAGTAAGTAGGTGCGTGTTGAGTGGCTGAGTGATTCTTCTCGCCCCCATTTACAAACACCCGCACTCTGTTTTTCGCGAGGTGAACATCGATGGCACCCGAACCCCTGACCGAGCCCCTGTTCGATCCCTGCCGCCGGGAAAAAACCGTTTCCCCCGAAGGGCTTGATGCCATCTTCCGCCCTTCGTCGATTGCCGTGGTCGGCGCCTCCGATCGGCCGGGGAGCGTCGGGCAGTCGGTTTTCAGCAACCTCCTCTACGGGGATTTCGCCGGAACCCTCTACCCGGTTAACTTCAGAGCCCGGTCGATCAATGGCGTCCGGGCCTACCGCTCGCTTGACGAGATTCCCGATCCAGTCGATCTGGCGGTGGTTATCGTGCCGGCGGCCGGCACCATGGAGGTGGCCCGCGAGGCTGCGGCCAAGGGGGTGGAGGGACTTGACGTTATTTCTGCGGGTTTCCGGGAAACGGGCCGAGCCGGCGCCGAGCTCGAAAAAGAGCTGCAGGCGATCTGCCAGCATCATGGCATGCGGCTCATCGGCCCCAATTGTCTGGGGGTAATCAACACCGACGCCGGGGTGCGCCTCAACGCCAGTTTCGCTCGCCGCCGCGCCTTGCCCGGCCACATCGCCTTTATCAGCCAATCCGGAGCCCTATGCACCGCCGTTCTCGATTTTGCCGCCAAACGCCACATGGGCTTTTCCAAGTTCATCTCCGTGGGCAACAAGGCTGACGTGGGGGAACTCGCCCTCATCCGCTATCTTCACGAAGACCCTCAGACCAGGGTTATCATGATGTACGTGGAGGAGTTGCGCCACGGCTTCGAGTTCATCGAGACCGTGCGGGAGGTCACCGGCGGGGAGCGGCCGACCCCGATCCTGGCGATCAAGTCCGGCCGCACCACAGCCGGGGCGGCGGCCGCCAGCTCCCACACCGGCTCGCTTGCAGGTTCTGAGGAGGTCTACAACGCCTTGTTCCAGCAGGCCGGGGTCTTTCGGGTCCAGACCATCGAAGAATTGTTCGATTATGCGGTGGCTTTTGGCAGCCAGCCGCTGCCCAAGAACAATCGGATCGCCATCATCACCAACGCCGGCGGTCCGGGAATCATGGCCACCGACGTCACTATCCAGACTGGTCTGCGTCTGGCCGAATTCGAAAAGACCACCTCCGAGACGTTGCGAGGACAGCTGCCGCAGACAGCCAGCATCCACAACCCGGTGGACGTCATCGGCGATGCCCGCATGGACCGATACCGGGCGGCCCTCGAGGCGGTGCTCGCCGACCGCAACGTCGACGGCGTCATCTTCATCCTCACTCCTCAATCCATGACTGAGATCGAGGCTACAGCCCAAGTAATTCCCGAGCTGGCTGGCCGGAGCGACAAACCGATCATTGCTTCTTTCATGGGGCTGATGGACGTCACGCCGGGAGTGGAAATTCTGGAGGCGAACGGAATCCCCCACTACCATTTCCCGGAAACGGCCGCCCGAGCCATGGGTGCCCTTTACCAATATTCCCGATGGATCACCCGAGAACATCCGGAAGCCGAGCCCTTTCCCATCGACCGGCCACGGGCACGACGCATCATCGAACGGTCGCTTGCCGCCGGCACACGGTATTTGGGCGAGGTGGAGGGCAACGAGATCCTCGCCGCCTATGACTTCCCGATGCTTCCCGCCCGCCTTGCCCGCAACGGCGACGAGGCGGCCGCTGCGGTGGCAGAATTCGGGCCCTGTGCTTTCAAAATCGTCTCGCCGGAAATCGTTCACAAGTCCGATGTGGGCGGGGTCCGGACGGGGATCGCCAGCCCCGAAGAGGCAGTTGCCGCCTACAAGGAAATGGTCGCCCAAGTGCGGTCGAATTGCCCAAAAGCCGAAATTACCGGTGTCTACGTTCAGCAAATGGCTCCTCCCGGGATGGAGGTCATCCTCGGGATCAACCGCTACAAGGTATTCGGGCCCCTGCTCATGTTCGGCTTGGGTGGCATCTTCGTGGAGGTGTTAAAAGACGTAAGCTTCCATCTGGCCCCCATCCGCCGCAACGGCGCCCACTTTCTGGTCAATTCCATCAAAGCCTACCCCATGCTTTCCGGCGCCCGGGGCGTCCCCGCCCGCGACATCGAGGAACTCGAGCGCTGCCTGCTCCGCCTTTCCGCTCTGGCCACCGAGAACCCCGAAATCGCCGAGCTCGACATCAATCCTCTGTTCGTCCATCCCCAAGGGGAGGGCTGCTCGGTGGCCGACTGCCGTCTTCTTCTCGACCCTGACCGTGCCTGTCCTGGGACACAGCCTAGCCAGTAGGAAAATTCCCGCAAGCCTAACAACATTTTCGCAAGCAGCACCATCTCCTTTTACCCCATTGAGCGCCATTGCTTGTCGCGCATCGATGAGCGCATATTCAATCGGACGACTCACAAAGCTGAGGGCGGGCGGCCGGAAGTTGAAGAGCGGGCGTCTTTGGGGCGGGCTCCCCGATTGAGCATATCCAAAACAATAAACCTGAAGGGATCAAAATTTTGGATGAAAAACTGACGTCACGGATGGGAAGGCGCCAGGAGGGGGCAGTGGGTTCCGGGATGGGATCTTCTTGGGGCCGGCCATGCGTTCCAGGCCTGATCACTCCCCGGCGGATTCGTCTGTCTGCAGCTCGTCCCGGTAAAGCTCCGGATAGAGCTTGCGGGCGCAATGGGGGCAGAGCCCGTGGGTGAATTTCAATTTCGAGTGCTGGTCGAGATATCTTTCCAATTGTTGCCAATATCCCTGATCGTCCCGGATGCTCTTGCAGGAAGCGCAGATGGGCAGAAGCCCGCTCAACTGCTCGACATGGGCCAAGGCCTCCCGCAGCTCCCCAATCAAATTCTCTCTTTCCTTTTGGGCTTTCTTGCGCTCCCTGGCGTAGTAAATGGCCCGGATCAGCAGCTGCCCGTGGGTGTCTCCCTTGAAAAGGTAATCCTGGGCGCCCATTCGCACCGCCTCCACCGCTACCGCTTCATCATCATTGCCGGTAAGCACGACGATGGGCAGATGCGGCGCCGCTTTCTGGGCACGGGCCAAGGTCTCAAGCCCCTGGCTGTCGGGCAGTGAGAGATCAAGGAGCATGATTTCCAAGTCTTCGTCCTCGATCCGCGCCAAGGCCGCGTCCAATCGCTCCACATGCTCCACCACGAGATTCCTGCCTCCGGCCTCCCGGAGCGCTTCCTGCAGCAGTCTGGCTTCTGCCGGATTGTCTTCGACCAGCAGCGGTTTGACGATATAACAGTTGGCGTGCATGGCATAGGAATCGAGTACATCCTTCTCCGCCTGCGAAGTGGAGAGGATGAGCACCGGAATCCTGCACAAGTCAGGATCCTGCTTAATGCCGTTCAGGATTTCCCGGCCGTCCCGGCCCGGCAAGTTGAGATCGAGAAAGATCAAGTCTGGGCGTTCGGCATCGGCATATCGGCCCCGCCGGTGCAAATATTCTTCCGCCTCTTCTCCGTGGCGCAGAATGGTGACCTTCTCGGTGATCCCGGCTTCCTTGATCCCTTCCAGGGTGATCCGGGCATCGGCGGGATTGTCCTCGACCAGAAGGAGATGGACGTCCCGGCGCCTATCATGTTTCATGCCGAGGCCCGCTGGCGAAGAAAAAGGGAATGGCGCCACGAGAAAAGGCCCCGGCCGGTGTTTCCATGTTCATGAAATTTCCTTTCAGGAGGGCATCGGAGCCGAAAGCGGCGGGCGATCAGCATCGCCTATCAAGTTAAAGGAAGGCGAACCCTTTGTCAACGCCATCAAGCTTTGCCCACCTGCAGGTCGGTGATGGTGAAATAGAAGGTCGTCCCCTCCCCCGGCCGGGACTCCACCCAGATGCGACCCCCGTGGCGCTCGACGATCTTTCTGCAGATGGCCAGGCCGATGCCGCTGCCCGGATATTCTTTCTGGGTGTGCAGACGCTGGAAGACCTGAAAAATGCGGTCGACAAACTCGGCCTGGATGCCGATGCCGTTGTCGCGCACAGCGAACAACCATCCGTTGTCGCAGCGGCTGATGCCGATGTGGATCTCGGGGGGACTGTCGCCCCGAAACTTGATGGCGTTGCCGATCAGGTTCTGCAGCAATCGCGTCAATTGGGACGCATCGCCGGTGATCACCGGCAGCGGATCGTGAGAAATGTGCGCGTCGGTCTCCTCGATCAGGGCTTTCAGGTTTTCGATCACCGCGAAATAGATATCGAAAAGATCCACCGACCCAAGGACCGGCTCCTGGCGCTGGACGCGGGAATACTCCAACAGATCGGTGATCATGTGATCCAGCCGTTCAGCCCCGTCCACGGCGAAATGGATGAGCTCCTTGGCCTGGTGGTCCAGACGGCTGCCGTAGCGTCTTTGAATCAGGTTGAGGAACCCGCCGATGGTCCGCAGCGGCTCCCGCAGGTCATGGGAGACGATATAGGCAAACTGCTCGAGCTCCTTATTCGAGCGAGCCAGCTCATCGGCGATCGCACGCAGCTCGTCTTCCCCGCGCTTGCGGTCGGTGATGTCGGTAGAGATGCCGGCAATAGCGTACGTGTTGCCCAGGTCGTCCACCAGCGGGAACTTGACGGTGAAATAAGTGTGCAGGCCGTCTTTCTGGCTGACTTCCTCTTCTGTCTCGAAGGGCATCCCGGTCGCCAGAACCCTTTTGTCATCGGCGCGAAAACGTTCGGCTGCTTCAACCGGAAAAAGGGCAAAATCGTCCCTGCCCTGCAGCCCTTGCCGATCGGTACCGGTGATCCTGGCGAACTCCTCGTTCGCCAGCATGTAATTGAAGCAGAGGTCTTTCACGTAGATTACCGCCGGGGCGTAATCGATGATGGCCCGCAGTCGGCTTTCGCTTTCGACCAGCAGTTGTTGCTCCTCGTCTCCGCATTCGCCGGGCATCGGGGCCGGCGGAGCCGGCAGCCTCTCTCCTTCGGATTCCGGATGGTACCCGGGGCGCACGGCGGCCGCAATCTCGGCAAGCTCCATCACCATCATGCCGCCGATGGCGCCGTCCTCATCCTGCAAGGGAATACAGGAAAATGCCAGACAGACTTCCTCCCGGGGCCGTCGATTGAGAAGCAGATGCTGATTTTCAAGAATCTCCCCCCGGCCGGTGGCATGCAGCCGCTCGCAGACCGGCACCATTACCGCCGCAATTTCGGGCCAGGCCTCGGCCAGGGGCCGGCCGAGCAGAACTCGGCCGCCGCCGAAAGGCAGGCAGCCGTCGTTGTGAAACAGGAGATGGTGCTCGCCCCAACAGACAAACACGGGCTGCTCGGCGGCGAACATGAGCTCGAGGGCAAACAGGAGGCGGGACGGCCAGGACGAGATCGGGCCCGGCAACAGGGAAGACCAGTCGCCGGATCGGAACGCCTCTGCCGTGCGGCCGGTATCTTCACCGACTCCCAGGAGGGATTTTTGCTCGTCGAAAGTGATCACTGGAGCCGTCTCCGGAATTGACAGTAAGAATAGCCAATACCGGCGTGCTTGACAACAGATAAGGACATCCTCCCTGAAAAATACCCGGCAAAATCCGGCAGGGAAAACGTGCCGGATGGATGTCTTGAAAATTTCTTCTAATCTACTGGTGGGTTAGGATAAGAAGGGCAAATGTTCGGGGATGGTTGGAATCATGAAATCCACCCGATCACGAAAACCACCCTCACCCTGCCCTCTCCCTGAGGGAGAGGGGAAACGGGGGAAATGAGGGAATCCGCCTGCTTACGCCGGGCCGCCCTGTAGGACCCGGATGTAGTTCACCCGCTCCAGGGCCGCGGTATTGGGGGAGTGCTCGATGCTCATGGAGCCGCGCATCTGCGCGACCGATTCATACTCGTGCTCCTCCAGCCAGCGGACAAGCTCCGCCTTCACCGTGCCCAGGTATTCCGGCTTGTGCTTGTACAGGGCCGAAACCATCTGCACCGCATGGGCCCCGGCCATGATCGCCTTCACCGCGTCTGTAGCGGTGTGGACTCCGCCGGTGACCCCGAGGGACATCTGCACCCGGCCGGCGAGCAGGGCCAGCCACCGCAACCGCAGCAACAGCTCCGCCGAGGTGGAAAGATGCAGCCGGCTCACCGGTTCGAGCTCCTCGATAGCGATGTCCGGCTGATAAAAGCGGTTGAAGAGCAGCACCCCGTCGGTCCCGGCTTCCTCCAGGCGCCTGACAAAATGAGGCAGCGACGTGAAGAAAGGGGAGAGCTTCACCGCCACCGGAATGGAGACTTCATCCTTCACCACCCGCACCACTCCGAGCAGCCGGTCCTCGATCTCGGCGGCGCTCTCCTCCGGGTCAGTGGCCAGAAAATACAGGTTGAGCTCGAGGGCATCGGCCCCGGCCTCCTCGATCAGTTTGGCGTATTCGGTCCAGCCGCCTTCGCTTGCCCCGTTCAACGAGCCGATCACCGGAATTCCCACGCTTTCCTTCACCTGAAGGAGCTTGCCCAGATAGAGCTCGGCACCGAGCTGCATTTCATCGGTGCGGGAGAGGTAGGTGAGGGCCTCCCGGTAACTGTACTCGGGCACGTCCACTTCCATGACCGGTCATGGAA
>JARRJE010000227.1:0-4159 GCA_037379765.1 Deltaproteobacteria bacterium | reverse complement strand
TAAAGGTGCCCGCCGTTGTCGTTCTGGGCGGTGTTCCCATGAGCATTGCCGTGGGAAGCTCATCGCTCATGATCGGTGTGACCGCATTGACCGGATTCGCCGGCCACCTGCTACGGGGGCATTTCGACCTTTGGCTTACCGTCGTTTTGGCTGGTGGCGTTTTGATCGGCTCGCAGATCGGCCCTCGCATGGCCATCAAAACCGATCAGACCCGCCTCAAGAAATATTTCGCTTTATTGCTGCTGATCATCTCGGCATGGCTATTATTTGGGGTATCCCATTAGGAATTGGCAGGATGCGGAAACTGTGGCAACATAAACGCTATCCTGATTCGATATATCCAGAAAGGGCCAGGCTCGGGGATGGTTTAGGGCAGGGACCACTGGCGGCTTTATCACGGGTTCATGAGGAGATGAGTATGAGGAAATTTCTAAGCATTATATCTATTCTGGCGATTTTGCTGGTTTTCCTGAAAAAACCTGCAAACGCGAGCGAGGTAGTGCCGGGCATTCCGGTAAAAAACACGGTGACCCTGGTGGACTTAGGTGCCACCACCTGCATTCCCTGCAAGATGATGGCGCCGATCCTTGAAGAATTAAAGGCTGAATACAAGGGTCGGGTCAAGGTCATTTTTATCAATGTCTGGGACCAGGCCAATACAGAAAAAACAAAGGCATTCAAAATATTGGCCATCCCAACCCAGATATTTTACGATCGGACCGGCAAGGAAGTATACCGACACACAGGTTTTCTGGATAAGAAGTCCATTACTGCCAAGCTCGAGGAGATCCTGAACCGGAAATGATGGATGCGATTCTCATCCAGATAACCACTTGGCTTACGGCATCCCCAGCCGTTGCTTTACCGGCTAGTTTTCTCTGGGGGGCGGCGTCGATTCTGCTCAGCCCCTGCCATATGGCCTCAATTCCCCTATTGATCGCTTACGTCGCCGGCCAGAGAATAATCCCCGCCCCGCGACAGGCAGCCCGCTATGCGGTGCTGTTCGCCATCGGCATCTTTATAACCATCATGGTTGTCGGTCTGATTTGCACTGCCGCTGGCCGCATACTAGGCGATATCGGTCCCGGTGGGCAGGTGGCCGTAGGGATTTTGCTGCTCTGGGTGGCTTGGACCCTGTTCAAGCCGCCGCAATGTGTGGCAACCGGCAATCTCCTCTGTCGCGTTCAGGTCCAAGGGATAAAGGGGGCCTTCGTCCTCGGCCTGGGCTATGGTCTTCTTTCGGGGGTCTGCACCTTCGGATTTATCGCACCCATCCTTAGCCTTATCATTCTTCAGAAGGAAGTTGTTGTTGGCGTGGTCATGCTGGTGCTGTTCGGCATTGGCCACTGCCTGCCGCTGGTAATCTGCGGCATGTTCAGCGCACGGACTATGGAGTTGTTGCACAGCCGGGCCGGGCGGAAGTTGGAAGCAGGCGCCCGCAAACTGGCGGCAACTGTGGTCGCCGGTCTTGGTGCGTACTTCCTGACTCCTTTTTTCTGGAGGTAGGTAGCTGATCAAGTTCTTTAAAGCAAAATTCTCCGGCCTCCCCTCACGGTTGTGGCCAGAGTCCTTCCGCCGAATCTGAAACGTGAACGCAGGTCCTCTGGTGCTTTGGCCCGATTCCATTGATAAATAACCAACCGTTAAGAATAAATAACCAACGTTAAGAAAAGGTACCCTGGACCCAGCTCACGGGCAGTCTCACTTCAAGATCCTCAAAGAGACAGGCTTGGTTCAAGGGGGAAGAGGTCGCGGTTTG
The DNA here is from genome assembly GCA_037379765.1 of Deltaproteobacteria bacterium. GTDB lineage: Bacteria > Desulfobacterota > Desulfobulbia > Desulfobulbales > UBA5123 > JAJYKH01. The sequence continues at coordinate 2,400 of JARRJE010000227.1, read as the reverse complement.
TGGCTGCTGAGGCCGGTATAAACCCGGTACAACCTTCATACACCCACCCCAGCACCTCGAATCGCCAGAGCGGTGTAGCTTTCCGGCCATTTGCTTCCAGTCGAAATCAGCAAACCTGCATCCCTCCGTGGCTTTCCGACCCGCCGTGGTCCCCTTTGCAAGTATTTACTCCTGCCTCTGACATGTCTTTCTCGTGGTGAGTGGGGATCATTCTGTCGCTGGTTTCCGCACTTCCGAAGTGATGGCGTACGCTGAGTCTGTGAGGGACGGGCAGAACATTAAATGTCATCAAGTCATCAAGCAGACCGCCTGGTCGGGACAATGTCAAGGGGCAGATATAGTAGCCGTGGACGCGGCAACGATGACCGCCTTGACCCGCCCGTTCAACGCGGAAATGACAAGACTGGGCAATAACCGCCACGCTGTGCAGCGGCAAAGTCCAGGCTACATTCGCCAAGAAGGCGGACGGTTGCCTCAGCTGTGATTTTTCCCAGCACGTGCATGAAGAAAAAGGCCAGGGAGTTGCTCAATGCAACAGAAATCTACCGGTCAAGTAGAATCAGGATCTCGCAATCGGGCCGCCTGATTGCGTTAAGCCATTCGCCGAATGGCTGGTTGAGCATGAAAAAGGGGACTGCTGCTCGAAGATAGCGGCCACTTTTTGCTACCCGATTCAGCCCCACCCTGAACCTTCCGATGTCAATAACCACTCAAAATCATTTTTTGGGTATCTTTGCGGTTTCTATATTTCCATCCTAACAATAGATTTTCCGCTACCATGCAGACCAAAGGCGCAATATACTGAGCTATTACTAGCTTGAGCATCGGAAATTATTTTTTGACAATGGGGTGACAATTGGTTTATTCAAGGTCTCTCCGACTTTCAATCTGAGATCAGTTTGATAAAGAATGCTTATCCCCATAGGGGTTAATACTAATTCTCCGATGAATCAATCCAGGATGAGTTATTCCGGTAGGCAATTTTTGTATAATCATTTCATCATGATGATGAGTACAGGATGGAACACAAGGTACTTGAAGAAATAGCCGACCGCATTCCTGCTGTCATCGTGGCGAAATCGCGTGATGGGAAGTTCATTTACGCCAATCGAGAATGTGAACGGCTCTTTCAGGTAAAAGCGGAATGGCTGATCGGGAAGACAAATTATGATTTCATGCCCGAGGATATAGCGGAAAAAATCATCGCCCATGATCAGATCGTTTTGACAGAAGGCATAGCTCACCAGTTCGACGAGGAGATTCTGATCAATGGCGAGCGGCATATTTATTCATGCCTTAGGTTTCCTCTCCGCGATGACGCAGGAAACATCTGCGGCGTAGGAGGCATCTCCACCGATATCACCGAGAGCAAACGGCATGAGGAAGCTTTAGCGGCCAGCGAAAGGCGATTCCGTGATTTCTTCGCCCAAGTCCCGGTAGGCATGTTTATTGGCGACTCTGAAGGAAATCTCCTTCACGTCAACCCGTCTTTCTGTCGCTTCACAGGCTATACAGAGCAGGAACTGTTGAGCCGGGAGACGAATGCCCTCAAAAGAGTTACCTATCAGGAGGATATTGGAGAGAGCCTCAAAAAATTCAATCTCCTGATGTCGGGGAAGATATCCGAGCTTACTCTGGAGAAACGTTATATACGCAAGGATGGCCGAATAGTGTGGGGGCGGGTGAGCGCAACTCGCCGCTCCGAGGATGGTTTGTATAGGTATATCGCAATCGTAGAAGACATTGACGACCGCAAGCAGGCGGAAGAGGCGCTCAAAGCGAGCGAGGAGCGCTACCGGATAACCTCTGAGACCGCGCAGGATGCCATCATTACGATCGATGAGGAAAGCAGGATCGTGCAAGCCAACCCTGCCACTGAAAACATATTCGGCTATCCGCATGGCGAGCTGCATGGCAAGCCGCTCACCATGCTCATGCCCGAGTGGTTACGGCAGGCACATCATGACGGCATGAAAAGGCATATCGCAACCGGCAGGAGGCAATTGCACTGGGGGGCCGTCCAGATACCCGGCCTGCACCGGGACGGCCGGGAAATTCCTCTCGAGATATCCTTTGGCAGATTTATTAAAAACGGGAAATTCTTCTTCACCGGCATCGCCCGCGACATCTCCGAACGCAAGAAGGCGGAGGAGGAGATCAGGGAAAGCAGAGAGCGGCTTCGCAACCTGATCGAGACAACGAGCGACTTGGTATGGGAGGTCGATGAACGCGGCGTCTATACATATGCCAGCCCGCAGGTAAGCAAAATCCTCGGGTATGCGCCCGAGGAAGTGCTGGGAAAGACCCCATTCGATCTCATGCCTCCTGAGGAGGCAGAGCGTGTCGCCGGCATCTTCCGGAACATTGCCGCTTCCCAACAGCCGTTCTCATTCCTGGAAA
>JARRJE010000226.1:0-5636 GCA_037379765.1 Deltaproteobacteria bacterium | reverse complement strand
GCCCTCGTCGAAGCCCTCGTCTTCGGCCTCGACCCGTCCCTGCACGACGTTCATAGCGATCTTGTCGAGAAGTTCTTTCTTATCCATAGAGCCTTTCTCTCCTCTCAAAAACTGGTTGTGAGTTTGATATCTCTTTTTGCCGATCCCCTTGAAGAATCAGGCTGCTTGCTTCAGACGTTGAACGATTCCGGGTATCTCCCGGAAGATCTGCTCTACGACGTCGGCGGGCAGATGCTTGGCTGGCTGCGCTTCCAGCTCGGCCATATGGGCGAGGGCCTTGGCGATGACCTGGTCTTCTTGGCCTTTGGTTTCGAAACGATAGGGGTCGGCGATTTCTCCTGCGTGCATCGCTTTTCGCGCATGGCGGGCATAAAGGCGGTGGCTGGAGGCCATTACCTTGTTCACCGTCTTTAGCGTTTCGGCAATGGTTTCCTTGTTGATCTTAGGCGCTCGCAGACAATGTTTGACCTGGCCCACTTGCTCGTTGTCGAGCACCGCCTGCACCGGGCAGAACGTATTGGTGCGGTCAAGGAGGCCAAAGGCATAATGGATGTACTGGGCGCCGCTCATGCCCATGTAAAGATGGGTGAACAGCTTTTCGAACATGGCCTGGAGCCCCGGCACCTTGGCGTTGCCCACCCCGGCCGTGGAGTAGCAGGGGATTTTGTAATGGCGGGCCAGCTGCACGCAGTCGTTGTTGTATTGGTTGAATTCAGGGCAGCCGTACAAGTCGTGGAGGTCGTCGAGGCGCGCCCTTACCGGCACTGAGCCGTAGAGCACCGGAGCCCCGGGCCGGATGAGCTGAGTGAGCGCGACGCCGGCCAGAATCTCGGCATTGATCTGGGCCACCATCCCCGCCTCCTGGATAGGGGCGGACGAGCCGCCTTGGGGCGAGGAAGAGATGACCAGGGGGATGCCCGCCTCCACGATATCGAAGACCTTGTCGGTGGTGTCGTTCACCATCTGCAAGGGGCTTTTGAACACGCAGGTGATGAAGGAAAGCACCGGATTCTCCCGGAGCGCTTCGGGGCCGCCGGCGATAATCTCGGCCATGCGCAGCACTTTGGGCAGACTCTCCAGGGTGGTGAGTCCGGCCTGCACGTGCTTGGTGATGTTGTTGAGGCTGGCGAAGAACTTGTTGACGTCGTGATCGGCTTCCGAAACATCGGCATCCTGAATGTTCACAGGCCGAATGAAGAAATCGAGGTGCTCGAGCTGTTCGCACAGGCGGCCAGCCCTGGCCAGAAGGTCGGCCGAGCCCCGCAGCTCCCGATAACGAGGAACCTGCATTTTCTTTTCGGGATGATTGATGCTGGCGTATTCCTCCAACTCGGTCTCCAGCCAGACGTTGGTTTCCGAGCCGGAGCCGAAATAGACCCGAGGAACTTCGGCGTCGAGCATCAGCCGGTTGGCGGGTTCCCTGGCGCCCAGCACCACCCGGGACGGGGCCTTGGCCACCGCCTCCCGGATGAGTCCTGCCGGGAAATGTACCCGCCAGCATGGAGCGCCGGGCGTCTCTTCCGCCTCAACCTGCGCGCCGTGTTGCTGAAATAGCTTGGCGGCCCTTTCATTGTAACACCAGATGCCCGGATCGCTCAGGATCTTCAGGGAAGCCTCGTCCAGCAGCCCGATCTGTTCGGCATTGAGCCGTTCGTAAGGCTTGACCAGGGTCCCTTCGCGAAATGTCTCAGTCATAGGAAGTTTTAAGTGTTAAGTTTTAAGTTTTAAGCACCGCTCCGGGACAGGGTTCTTTCTGAACACAGAACACGGAAAACGGAACACGGAACACGGAACACAAAAGGGACTTTGTCACCTTTTGCGGAAATATCTCGTGTATCGCCGGCAATGGCGGTCTTTGCCCGCAAGCGTCTCGGCGGTTTTGATGGCTCCGATCAACTCTTCATCGAGCACGTTGAGTATGGCTCCATCGAGTCCGGCGTAGACGGCCATGTGCAGGAAAGCGGAATTGAGGCGTTTTCTCTGCGGCAGCCCGAAGGAGATGTTCGAGACGGCCATCACCGTTTTGGCCCGGGGGAATTCCTTTTTAATGGCGACCAGGGTGTCCAGGGTCACCCTCCCCTGATTGATGTCGGTACTCACCGGCACCACCAGCGGATCGAAAAAGATATTTTCTTCGGGGACGTCCCGGGCCGCGCAGGCAGCCACAATTTTGCGGCAGGCGGCCAGTCGATCGGCTGCGGTCTTGGGGATGCCGGCCTCGTCCATGGCCAGCCCCACCAGGGGGAAGTCGAAACGGGCGGCGAGAGGTACCACTGCCGCCAAGTGTTTTTCGGTGGCCTTGGTGGAGTTGATCAGGCTGGGACGTCCGTCGCGGGCGGCTAGGCCTGCCTCGAGCACCGCCGGATCGGCGCTGTCAATGCAAATCGGTGTCTCGATTTTTTCCTGGATGGTGGACACTGCCCATTCCATGGCAGCGACTTCGTCCGCGGCAGTGCCGCTGCCGGTGCCGATATTGACGTCGATATAGGATGCCCCTGCGGTCGATTGTTTTTCTGCCAATTCTAGGAGGGCGGCGGCATCCCGTCCCTCGATGATTCTTTTGGTAGCGGGAATGGTGGCGTTGATTTTTTCAGCGATGGTGATCATCGGTGGCTCCGGAATTTTCAGGATGCAGCTTTCAGTTGCGTTTCATGTGTCTCCATCAAAAACGGCAGAATATCGGGGATCTCCGTTTTTATGCGCTCCCGAACTTCTTCCGGGAGGATGGGGACGGCCGGCGCCGAAAGAATCTCTCGGGCGCGCGCCGTGGCTCGGGCCCGGGCGTCGAGGGTGCCTGCCTCTTCCCATTGCCGGCGGTTGTCCCGGTCGCTCAGCTCGGGGGCATACTGCTCGTGGCGCATGTGCCGCCGGGTATGGCGGGAGGTGACAAACTGGCCTCCCGGGCCCACCTTCTTGATTTCGTCCAGGGCCAGGGTGGTATCGTTTACCGTAATCCCCTCCACCGCCCGCATGGTCATTCCCAGGACCTCGTTATCCATCACCAGCTTGTCAAAGGAGGCGGTCATGCAGAATTCAATGAAGCCGGCAGCATCGTGAATGAAGTTGGCGCCGGCTAAGGCCACCATCAAACTGGTCATGGCTGACTCGTAGCCCGCCTGGGCGTCCACGATTTTAGAATCGGTCATGCCGGCGGTGGCATAAAAAGGCAGATTGTAGAACTGGGCCATCTGGGCGGCCCCTGCGTTCATCAGTCCCATCTCGACCGCTCCGGCCAGATATTTCATATCCCGCAGATCGGTGATCGAAGAGATGCAGCCGTAAAGGGTAGGGGTGCCCCGATTGGTGAGTTGGGCGAGCATCACCCCGGCGAGTGAATCGACGTTTTGCACCACCAGGTTGCCGGCCAGGGTGATGGGGGCGGTGGCCCCGCATAGTGGCTCGGTGGGCACCACCACCGGGATGCGGTTGCGGGCCGCTTCCATGGTGAGTTCGCCGTAGCTCTCGTCGAGCTTGAAAGGGCTGATGGGGCAAGTGACCATGGAGATAAAGGGCCGCTTCCGGAGGGCCTCCGGGGAGCCGGCGATCATCTCCGCCATGCGGATCACGTTGCGAACCCCTTCAATCGTGTACACTCCGCCCATGATGTGCTTGCGGGTATGATTCAAGGCGGCGCCAAACCGATTGACGTCGACCTTCTCCACAGGCAGATCGCTCGGGTAGACATTGAGCATGTAGAAATGGATGTTGTCGAGCTGCTCCACTGCCCGCGCCATATCCATGACGTCTTTGGCGGTGGCCCGCCGGATTGCTGATTCGCCGGGCTCCTGGACGTTGAGAGCGGTCCCGCCGGTTCCCATGTAGACTCTGGTGCCGCCGATCTCGCAGTCGAGCTCCCCTGCCTCCTCGCGGCCGCACAGATTGATGACCGAGGGAGCCTCTCCTATGCATTGTTCCAACAAGCGGCGGGGCACTTTGACCAGCCGGGAGGCGGTGTCCACCTCGGCGCCCGCCTCTCGGAACAGTTCCAAGGCGGCAGGAAAATTGACTTCGATGCCGACCTCCTCGAACACCTCCAGGCTGGTTTGGTGGATTTTTTCTATATCTTCCGGCGCCAATGGGCCCGAAAACGGCGGAAACCGATTTGCGGGGGGACATGAGGCCGGTATCCCCGAGCTCGACCCCCACTTTTCCGGTTTCCAAAAGAGTGAACATTTTTTTCTGCTCCACCAGCGGCCAGTCGCAGTAGCCGGGGCTGAAACGAAGGCCGGCCTGGAGTTCTCTTTCCTCATATTTTTCTTCGATGGAGTCCTGGAAGCGGTCGGCAACCCATTCGACGGCTCCGGAGCCGAGCGCATCCAGAACGTAGGAATCGGCCAGGCGACCGGCGGCCATCAGCTCCTCGATTTCCCGGTCGATTTTTGCGCCGACGGTGGCGACGAAGAAGACCAGTTTCTGCGCTCCTTTCAGGGACCAAGCCAGTTTGGGGCTGGCGAGAACCAAACCGTTTTTGAGATGCACCTGGCCGTTGCCGATATGGGCCGGCTCTTCCACGGTATAAACCAATCGGGGCTGCAGTCCACAAAGTCCCGGTTGGCTCCGGCCTTGAAGGTCATGATTTGCGGTTCTGACATTCTGTCCTCTCTTTCTCCATTTGCCAGCGGATGAATCACAGGGATCAGACGCCGGACATCGGTTTCATCCCCGCCTGTTTGTCGCGCACCGGCAGGCAGGCAACCAGCTCTTCCATGTTCTCCGCCAGTGATGTCAGGATCTGATCCGGCAACTGATGGAGGGCTTCGGTGACCGGCCCGTGTGCCGGCCGCGGAACCCTGGCCAGGAGGGCACTGCCCTGCTCGGTCAGATAGACGCGAACCACCCGCTGGTCCGGGCCGCCTCGTTTGCGGGCAACCAGGCCCTTTCTCTCCAATTTGTCCAGCAGGTTGCTGGAGGTGGACTGGTGGATCGACAACGCCTTGGCCACCCCAGAAATGCGCATCTCCGTGTTGACGGCAAGCTCGTCCATCACCCACAGTTGGGTGGCGCTGATGCCCACCTGTTTCTCCACCCATTTTGAATAAGCCTGGATGGCCTGCACGAGGATGCGGAGATTTTGAAGCACCGAGGCGGTCTGTTCGTCTCGCGTCATGGTCTCTTGGCGTATCCATCGATTATGGTTATTTTTTGTATGACTTTCAATAAGTTCAGGGGCATAGTCTTTCCCGTTTCGCGAAACAGAAGAGAGGCGCCCCTGATCAGGAAAATATTATTGCAGAAAATGATTTTGCGCAATACTTTATTTTGCAAAACTATTATGGTATGGTTGCCGGTCGCGAGTCGCTGAGCCTGATTCGCGGCCGTTCGGCGGCGGTATGTTCGCGGTCCAGGACTCACGGACCTGCTCAAGTTTTTTGTCGGAATCGCAAAAACCCGCAATTCCGACGGGCCACGCGTTGATTGATTCATTTCAGCGTTCCGGCCCGCCGGAATTTGATATTTTTTGCGAGAGACTGTTATTTTTTTCATATTCAGATCCAAACAGGTAAGGAGAAAGCATGTCGAATTATATGTTCACATCGGAATCGGTTTCCGAGGGCCACCCGGACAAGGTGGCGGACCAGATCTCGGATGCCATTCTCGATGCCATCCTGGAACAGGACAGAATGGCTCGGGTGGCT
>JARRJE010000225.1:0-7304 GCA_037379765.1 Deltaproteobacteria bacterium | reverse complement strand
CGCCATTACCGTTTGGCGAAAAGCATAATATGTATCGGTGACCCAAGATGTTGTCCCCCGAAGGAACAGAGCGGCGGTTATCCCTTCATTCTAGGTCGCAACCCGGTCGGCTTCTTGTCGCCGTGGTCTTCCTGGTGTTGCAGGCAGTTGTTCTGCCGACGGCAGTCAATGCCGCTGCTCCGGATACAAACTATCCTTCGGTCACCCTCTGGCCTCTGGCCTATCATTATGAGGACAGCAATCGCTCACATACCGATATCCTCTGGCCGATCTACCTCCGAACCCGAACCGGCAGTCACTATCGGACCGCCATCCGGCCATTTTTATTCAACTACGAAACCGACCCCGAGCGGGATTTCCGGCAACTGAATATTCTCTGGCCGTTCACCCAATTCGAACGAGAAAAGGATTCCATTTCGAACTGGGTCTTCCCACTCTACTTTCAGACCCGGAATGAACATAGAACTTCCATCCAGCTCTGGCCGTTTTATGGCCACTCCCTTTCCGGCAAAACCGAAGCCTGGTCAACCCTCTACCCTTTGTTCCAGTATCGGCATAACGTCGATATGCCCCAAAGCGAATGGGGGCTCGACTACTTCTGGCCTCTGGGGAAGTGGTACCGCCGGGGTGAAACTTCCGGGAGTTATTTCCTTCCGGTCTGGTGGCGGAAGAGTGGGCCGGGCCTCTCCGGCGGTCTCATCTTCCCCTACTTCTGGGAAACTACCGACAAGTGGCAACATAAAGGGATTTTTCCTTTCTGGTATCGCTCCCGTAGCCAGAACACCGCAACTGATATGCTGATCCCCTGGTTTTCTTACCGCCGAAACAATGCCCGTTTCCAAACCTTCTTTCCTCTTTACTGGCAAAAGAGAAAGGCCGACGGCAACGGTTTCAGCCTTGTGGCCCCGTTGTACTGGTCTTCGCAAAGCGACACCAGTCGCCTCGATATCGCCTTCCCGTTTTATTTCTCGCATGAAAACCTCGAGTATCAAACCCGGCTTCGTTACTTTTTCCCATTTTACGGGGATTATCGCAGCGGCGATTCCATTCGGCATCGCTATTATCTCTTCCCCCTCTATGCCAAGATCGACGACCCGAAACAGCAGCGCAAGGCCTGGTATTTTCTCTGGCCCCTTGTCTATGCCGAGAGGACCCCGGAGACCTTCCAGAGCTGGGCCGTCCCTTTCTATTGGGTCGACTGTCGCCGAAACGCGACAGGAAGATGATCCTGGCCCTCTATTGGGCAAGCCGTACTCCGGAAAGGGAGAAGTCGTTCATCTTTCCCAGTTATTATCGTTATCAATCCGACGACCTGCAGGTCCTGCATTTCTGGCCCTTTTTCGGACGCAGGATCAGTGACGACTACAGTGAATATTCGGTCGCCTGGCCGCTGTTCCGCTGGGGCTCGAACCCGGCCGGGGATCGCCGTGAGTGGCAATTCCTTCTCGTTTACGGCAAGAAGATGCCGGAGGAGAACGTGTTTGGTGTTTTCCCCCTCTGGCACCATGAAGAAAATAAGGGGTTAACCCTCAATATCTCTCTGTTGCACTGGCAGGAAAAGAGGCAAAACGGTGACTGGCAGTTTTCGCTGCTCCATGCCTTCAATCCGGACTGGAGTATCTTTTCCGTCAAGAAGGAAGGCGACGAGAAACATCACCACCTCTTTCCGTTGTACAGTTACAGCGGCAACCAGTCCGTCTCCGGAGGTGACCGTCGGTTCTCGCTGCTCTATGCTTTCAATCCGGATTGGAGCATCTTTTCCATCAAGAAGATAGGCGACGAGAAACATCACCACTTCTTCCCGCTGTACAGTTACAGCGGCAACCAGACCAACTCCAGGAAAGATTTCTGGCTGCTCGGACCAATCTATCATTACGAATCGATCGGGACCGAAACTACCGGGCACTGGTTGTTGTGGAAATTCCTGTATACCGAAAAGGCACCCGGAAAAAGAGAATCAGGCTTTATCTGGCGCTTTGTTCGCAGCAAAAGGGATGATTCCGGCAGCCTGTTTGAATTCAATCCCTTTTACTACGGCGAAACCAAGAGCGATGGCGAGTCATACACATCGTGGCTGGGCGGGATCTACCGGGTAAGGCGTAATGACGAAGGGATCCGGCATCGGCTGTTCTGGATGTTGAGCTGGTAGCCATCGGACCAATTCATTATCCATGACGTATAGCATTGTGTATAAACCGGGACAGTCCCGGTATTTCCTTGTTCACTTACCACTATGAAAAGATTTCTTTCATATTTTATTGTGGTTGTTATTCTGGTCGTTGCAGGCGGTTGCGGGGATTCGCGGGCCGAAGGACTCCGGGACGGTGACATCATCTTCCAGACCTCGCGATCCTCACAGAGCCTGGCAATTCAACAGGCGACCCATTCCAAGTACAGCCACATGGGGATCATCTTCCTGCGCAACGGGAAACCTTACGTTTATGAAGCCGCAAAGACGGTGCGATACACCCCTCTGAAGGAGTGGATTTCGCATGGCGTCGGTGGTCATTATGTTGTGAAACGTCTTCGCCGTGCCGGCATTGCCCCCGATTTCGATGCCAAGCTGCGACAGGCAGCGGCTGCGTTTGCGGGAAAGCCTTACGATCTAGCTTTCGAGTGGTCCGACCAACGCATATACTGCTCGGAACTGGTCTGGAAGATATACCACCGGGGTCTGGGCGTCCGCATCGGCCGGTTGCAGAAGCTGGGCGATTTCGACCTGACCACAGCGACCGTCAAGGCCAAAATGAAAGAGAGGTACGGTGATAACGTCCCTCTGCAAGAGGATGTCATTTCACCGGGTGAGATGTTCAACTCGGGTCTTCTTGAACTCGTGACAGAACACTGACTGCTGGTGACGAGCTTAGCCTTAAACTCGAGACCCCGGCTCAATACTAAAACATGAATGACCGGTCTCCTCCAGCGGTTGCCGCCCGATCGCACAAGCCTCCCTCTTGACCGGCAACCAGGAAGTGAAGCAGCTTGAAAACGCGACGTCTTTGCTTGACCCTCGCCTACATAAGTTCTTGATTTATTGAGATAATTGCTCGAAAAAACAGGAAGCCGGCACTGTCCCGTTTTTTTGTCAACTTGCTAATCGAATCTGGCAAGGGTTGGAAATCTGAAATGGCCCCGGAGGATTTGAGATCCCTTGTTTTGGAACTATGAAAGAACCTAAAGAACAATTTGGTGGCGACAAGAAGGTCGGCCACTCTCTTCTGAGTGGCCCGGAAAACAGATTGAAAGCCTGGGCGGTACCCAGGATTCCGGCGGGCATTGAAACTTACCATCTGACCCTTACGACCCTGGTCTGGAGCATCTGTAATGTGGTTTTGGGGTTCTATGCCAGGCAGGACCTCAAGGTTCTATGGCTGGTTTCCTTGATGATTGTTCTGCAGTATTTGACGGACCTGTTTGACGGCGAACTGGGACGCCGAAGGGAGACGGGACTGATCAAGTGGGGTTTCTACATGGACCATTTTCTTGATTATGTTTTTCTCTGCTCCCTGGTTTTTGTCGGTTACAAGATATCCCCGGTCGGGCTTGAGATCTGGTATTTTGCCCTGGCGGTCATCCTGGGCGGGTACATGGTGAATTCATTTCTCTCCTTTGGGGCAACCAACGAGTTTCAGATCTACTATTACGGGTTCGGGCCCACAGAAACCAGGGTTGTATTCATTCTGATCAATACCTTCATTATTTATCACGGTACGAAAGGTTTCTCCATCTTACTCCCGGCAATCGTCATCATCTGTCTCATCGGCCTGATCATCAATACTTTCCAGGTCCAGAAAGAATTATGGCAATATGACATGCAGGCAAAGAATACCAGCCGCGACTGAATCATGATACCGAAGAAGATCATGAACGCTATTCCAACTCTCCGGTCCTTTCTCTCGCCGATTCTCGTTCTGTTCCCGGCGTTTCTGGGCGCCGCCACTCTTCCTTCTTTGAACGAGGAAGAACAAAAACTTGTCAACCGGGGTGAGGTCATCGGCCGGGAGGTCCCCACCGATGCTCAAGCCGGCAGGACGTTCGAGGCGATCGGGCTGATCGATGCCTCAAGGGCCTGGATAAGGTGAAGAAATACCGCCTGAAGATATCCCTTTCCGACCCTGCGTCCGGCTGTTCGCTGATCCGCTGGCACTTGCTGAAACGGCCGGAACTGCACGCGGAAGAGACCATCAAGGATACAACCGGCTATTGGCGCATTGAGGAAAGGAATCCCCATGGTTCCCTAGTCCTCTATCACGTCTATACCGATCCGGGACCTGTCCCCTTCGGTTTGGGGTGGATTGTGGATATTCTGAGCAAGAACAGTGTGCCGCAAGCGCTTCTGCGGACCAAGGCCCGGGCCGAAGAGATTGTCGGAAAGGCTGGAGCGGGCAAGGAACAATAGCCCATTAATAAAGCCGACCGGCCCGAGTGGATCTTAATCGCTGAATTCGAGCAGGAAACCGATCGCGCGCTGCCTGGTAACTTTCCTTCAAAGCAGCGCCGAAATCACTGAGGCAGCTCTTGAACGTCGCGATCTCAACCACTCGACGCTGGATCAGATTAAAGTCAGAAAGAAGGGCACTCCGAAAGATGATTTTTTCTGAGTGGGCTCAGAAAAATACATACCAAGGCCCTGTTCCTATACCTCTCCCAATACGAGCTAGTGCATTATAAGAATTCCCGCCTTTCGTCTATCTCCTCCCTAGCTGGAGGCGGTGCTTCAGCAGCATCTTCGCCGGCCGGGTGAAGGCCTCCTCTGGAAATCCCAGAGCATGTTTGAGCAGGACATCGCGGTCCCAGACGTTTTTCTCCCCGCTCAGTTCGCGAATTTTTGAGAGCGGCAGGCAGCGGAGGAAATACCAGGGAGAAACCAGCCGGAACGGCCCGATACCGGCACTGGTAAGGGGGAAATCGCTGCCGAAAAGCAGCTTGCCGAAGAGGTCCCGGCGTTTGAGCACCCGTGGCGGGTACTTGCGCTTGTTGAGCTGGGTCAGACTGGAGATATCGGTATAGAGGTTTTTATACCGATCGAGCATGGGCAGGAGGCGGTCCATGTACTCGATCCCGTCCTTTTGGCCGGAGGTGGCCACATGGGCGGCGATCACGGTCACCCCTTCTCGGAGGGGCAGGTGCAGCAGCTGCGGATCGCCCAGCGCGTCGTGCGAGCTGGAGAACGAGCGCTCCGCACCGGTGTGGACCAGCAGCGGCAGCCCCAGTTCCTTGAGCATCCGGTAAAAGGGGACGATGACGGGATCGGAGGGATCGATGTGCTGGATGGCCGGCAGCCATTTGATCAGCAAAGCGTTGTCGTCATGCACCCGCTGCAGCTCCGCCTGCCAATCCTTGCGGTAGGGATGGACGCTTGCCCCGTAATAGAGGTTGGGAAAAGGGGCGATTTCGTCCCGGACGAACTCGTTGGGGATGTAGACCTCAGTCCGCCCGAGGTCCGGTTCATGGCTGACCGGATCATACACTTTATCCAGGGCCAGCAGCAGAGCGCCGTCAACATAGCGCGACTCCCGCAAGCTCTCCCAGATTCGTTTGATCACGACCGCGTCGCCGTGCTGCTCGATCTCTCTCCTGCTGGTACGAAAGGCCTGCAGGTAGAGACCGTAGCGCCAGTTGTCCGCCAGGCTGCGCGAAAGGTAACAGCCGCTGCCGGCGCCGATCCCGGCCACATGCACGTGCATGTCCAGGATGAAGCCGTTTTCTAAGGCATGCAGGGCTCGACGTCTCGTCATGGGGAACCTTGTCGGATGAAACGAGGGCTGCGTCCGACAATGGCCGGGGGGAGGCGCGCCAGCAGCTGCCGGAATGGGAGGACCAGGAGGTTAAGCGGCAGCGGCATATTCCAACGCCAGCTTCCTGGCCCCGGCCAGGTCCTTCTTGCCGGTGCCGAGCTTGGGAATCGCCTCCACCGCGATGAAGCGAGACGGCACCAGCAGGGGCTCGACTCCGGCGGCCAGCATGGCGGTCTTCAGCTCTTCCGGGTCCTCAACCCCTTGGACCAGGGCGATCACCCGCTCGCCCTTCTTGGGATCGGGCAGGGCCACGGCCACCGCCTCGCAGTCTTCGGGGACTACGGCGAGCAAGGCCTCTTCCACCGCGGTCAGACTGATCATCTCGCCGCCGATCTTGGCGAAGCGGGAGTAACGGTCCATGATCACCAGGAAGCCGTCTTGGTCGATGCGCCCCTTGTCGCCGGTGTTGTACCAGCGGACCCCATTCTTTTCGACGATGACCGAGGTGGTCTTCTCCGGGTCGTCGAGGTAGCCTTGCATAATCTGGGTGCCGCCGATGAGAATGAGCCCCGCCTCGCCGTCAGGCAGGTCCTCCAGGGTCTCAGGATCGACGATCCGGAAGGCGCTGCCAGGCAGTGGCAGTCCCACGGTACCCGCTTTGGCCCCCACCTGCACAGAGAAATCGCTCGCATTAAGGACGTCCGGGGTGTTGACGCTGGCCACCGGGGTGGTCTCGGTGGTGCCGTATCCCTCGTAGACCTCCAGGCCGAACTTCTCCCGGAAAGCAGCACGCACCTCGGCATTGAGCTTCTCGGCCCCGGCCACCACCAGCCGCAGCGAGGCGAACATGAGCGGGTGCAGCCGCCGGTTGCGGGCGTAAAGCCCCAGGAAGGTGGGGGTGGCGCAGAGGAAGGTGGCGTGGTGGGCGGCCACCGCCTGGCCGATCTTGCGGGCGTCGGTGGGATCAGGATGGCAGACCACAGAGATGCCTTCGATGAGCGGCATGAAGGTGGTGACGGTGAGCCCGAAGGCATGGAACAGGGGCAGGGTGCCCATGAAGACGTCCTCTTCCCGGGCATTGAAGAGACAGGCCACCTGCTTGACGTTGCCCACGATGTTTCGGTGGGAGAGCATCACCCCCTTGGGCGCGCCCTCGGAGCCGCTGCTGAAAAGGATGGCGGCGGTGCTGTCGATTCGGACTCGGCGGAAAAAGAGGAGCCGCAGCAGGAAGACGGGCAGGAGCTGGACCGCGGCCAGGGCGGCGAGAAAGGCCCCTTTGCCGATCTTTTCCCGTAGTTCTTCCATGTGAAAGACTTTGGTACCCGCCAGCAGCTCGTCGAGCACGAAGCCTTTGGCCGCCAGGCGGGTGACGAACTGCTCCGAGGTGATGATGGTGTCGATCCCGGCCCGGGCCACTGCCTTCTTGAGGGCGTCGGCCCCGGCGGTGTAATTGAGGTTGACCACGGTCCGGCCGCGCATGAGCACCGCCAGGTTGGCGATCACCCCCGCCACGCTGGCCGGCAGCAGGATGCCCACGTTCTGCGCGGGACCCCAGCTCCGGGCCAT
>JARRJE010000224.1:0-4222 GCA_037379765.1 Deltaproteobacteria bacterium | reverse complement strand
TCCAGTCTATAAAAACAGAGGGTGAGACTGCCTTTGAGCTTTGATGACAATTCCCCGCGCCATGTTCCGATGTGAAAAGGAAATGGGAATAGATCTCGATGGGGACAGGTGGCCGGGAAAGGTCCAGTCGACGCGGGCGCCCCCTGCCCTCGACCGGCCCCCTATCCTATCCCGCCCTGGATAGCCATGATGAAGATGCGAATCCCGACAAAACCCAGAGCTGCGGCGAGGCTGCGGATGATCCAACGCCCTTTGATGCGGTTGGAAAGGAAGGCCCCCAGCTGGGCTCCCACGAGCACCCCCGCTGCAAGCAGAATGACTTTTTCAGCAGAGTGCTTGAAATTCCCCAGCACCCGGTGCACCAGCGCCCCGGTCAACGTCATGATCACCAGGACGAAATGCGAGGTGGCGGTGGCCACATGAACCGGAAAATTGAGTAATTGGGACATGATCGGCACATGGATGATGCCTCCGCCTATCCCGAGAAAGCTCGAGACATACCCCACGCACACGCTCAGCCCAATGCCGAGTGCCAGATTGTAGGAGTAGGTGAAGGTCTCACCCTCGGCGGTGGTGATCGTGCGGGTGTGGAAAAACCGGCCGCTCCTTAACTTCCGGCTTCTCTCCTTGAGGACGGGCTGCCAGAAAAGGAAGGCGGACAGAGTTACCAGCACCACCCCGAAAATGAGATCAAAGAGCCGCCGGTGAACGCTTTCGGTGTGCAGCGCACCGATTATGGCGCCCGGGATGGTGGCTGCAGCGAACATGAGGCCGGATCGGTAGTCTATGCGCTTCATGCGAGCATAGGCAGAGGAACCGGAAAGGGCGTTGAAAAAAGTTACCGCTAGCGAAATGCTTGTAAGAGTTTCCGGACTCTGGTCGGGATAGAGCATGATCAACATGGGCATGAGGATAAACCCGCCCCCGGCTCCGATGAGGGTCCCATAAGTGCCGATCAGAAAACCGAACGGCAAGAGCCAAAGCAGAGAATCCAAGAAAGACACCTCATTTGAAGGACTGGAGAAGACCGGATCTGCAAAAGACGAGAGGGCGATTCCCTTTCGAGCCCATGGTCTCGTCCGGATTCTAAATGACCGGATCCCGTGCTTCCTGCACCTCGATCTGGCCCGGCCCTTGGAAAAGAGTAACTTTCATAACAAGCACCCTTTTATTGTGGTTATATTTTCTCTCTCGTTCGGTGGGTGTCACGCTTCAGCCCGAAGGCGCGCCGGATCATGCCGGTGATCCGGGCCGGCTCCAAGCCCGCATCGATGGCGAGCACCCCTTCCGGCTCCTCGAGGGTGTCGAACTGGCTGGGCAGCAGGTCCGCTTTTGCGAAATGGCCGGAGCGGTTTCGGAGCCGGGTCGCCGCCAGGTCGAAACCAACCTTGAGATAGACGAACCGCACTTCCTCCCCCGGCGAAGCCAGCCGGTCGCGATAGGTCTGCTTCAAGGCGGAACAGGCGACGATGCCGGACCTCCCTTCCCGCAGCAGGCCGGCGATGCGCTCTCGCAGGGCTTGCAGCCACAGGTCCCGGTCGGCATCGGTGAGGGCGGACCCGTGCGACATCTTCTCGACGTTGGCCGCGGGATGAAAATCGTCCCCGTCGAGAAACAGCCAGCCGAGCTCAGCGGCAAGGAGCTGACCGATCGTGGTCTTCCCTGCCCCGGCGACTCCCATCAGGACAATGACCATAACGCCTGCCCTCCCACAACAGATCCGGAGCCGGAGGCCGGACCGAGCTGACTCTCCGGTTCTTTCGCAAAATTTTTTAAAAATATCCAGGAAGGCACCAGCCGGCCGGTAGCCGGAAAGGACTGGACCACAGTATACAGTATAAGGGGACAGCCTGATTTTTGAGGCGTTCATCCGATGGGAGATGAAAAAATATTCCACCGCGGGCGGATTGGGGGCTGATGCAGCCCGTATAATTTTTCGGGAACTTCGGGCATGGAGGTGCCAGATGATAGAGTACACCCTCGATAAAGAAAGGTCGGTGCTCCACGTCCGGCCGACCGGCCGGCTCCGCGAAAGTGATTTCGACACCCTTGCCCAGGCTGACGATCCATACATTGAACAGACTGGCGGCCTATCCGGGTTGATTATCGAGGCCGCGCGTTTTCCCGGCCGGGAGGATTTGGGAGCGGCGGTGCGCCACTTCCGGTTTGTCCGGGAACATCACCGGAAGATCAGGAAGGTGGCCGTGGTTACCGATTCGCTCCTCGGCGATGCGGTCGAGCACATCGCTTCCCATTTTGTCGGAGCAAAGATCAAGCGGTTCCCTGCCGGGGCCTATGAAACCGCCAAGACCTGGATCGTCTCGGAATCAAAGATGTAAACGGAGTGACCCTCGAAAACTGTTATAAAGGTCCGCTCTTCTCGACGCTCCCCCTCGGGGCTTGTTGACATCCCCTTCCCCACTCCGATAGCCTGAAGGGAGATACGGCAGCAACGCTTTTCCGCTTTCGGCTTTGCCTTTTTCGTTTCAACCGGCCCGTTTCCCTATGTTCCATCATTACAGCAATGCGGGAAACGGGCAGACCCTCATACGCCCATCATCGTTCACAGGAGCAAAAGCCATGAAAATTCAGAAAATCGGCATCGTCGGCTCAGGTCATATCGGGGGAACCCTTGGGACTCTGTTCGCTAGAGCAGGCTACGAGGTTTTCCTCAGCTCAAGGCATCCCGAAGCCCTTGAGGACCTGGTCAAGGACGCCGGACCGAAAGCCCGGGCCGGGACCGTCCACGAGGCCATCGCCTTCGGGGACGTGATCCTGATGTCCCTTCCCATGAAGGCCTTCCCTGAGCTTGACGCCGAAACGAAGGAGGCCCTGAAGGGCAAGATCGTAATCGAAACCTCGAATCCTTATCCCGAGCGGGACGGTGAGATTGCCGAGGAGGCCAAAAGAGAGCCGGGCGGCACCGGCCCCTTGGTGGCCCGACTACTGCCGGGGGCAAGAGTCGTCAGGGCTTTCAACACCGTCTATTTCGAGGATCTCAAGAAAACGATGAACAAGAAGGGAGAGAGGATCGGCATCCCCATCGCGAGCGACGACGAGGAAGGGCTGGCAGCAGCCATGGAGCTTGCCGAGAATGCGGGCCTCGAACCTGTTGTCGTGGGCGGCCTGGCCACCTCGAAGATGTTCGACGCCGGAACCGCAGTCTATGCGACCAGCGCCTCGGCCAAGGAAATCAGGGAGGTGCTTCAGCTGAAGGAGAAAGCGAAGGCCGGGGCGTGACGGCCGCTCGCATGGTCGCCGCTGCCCTTCGCTTGGCGGCGATTTCATCGTGCGGTGAAGTCAAAGCACGACCGGAAAACCCGCATGGTCAAGGCCGGCGATGCTGCCGATCCGGAAACTCTTGAGCCGCATCCGCTGGGACCGGGAGTTCGGCCAGGGGGAGTTTGAAATCGGCTATTACGACCGGGTGACGGGGAAGATCGTCAGGGTGCCGTTCCGCGAGCTGGTGATCGAACCGGAGGAGCGGGAGAGGTTTGGAGTGCTGGACCAGGAAGGGGTGTACCGGCGCCTCCCCTTCCATCGGGTGCGAGAGGTACACCGCAATGGCGAGTGCATCTGGCAGCGACCGGCAACACAATAAAAGTATGTGCCCCCAGAGGGTCAGGTTTTACCTTTTTGCTTTCTCAGCTCCAGGACATCGCCCTCAGCCCATCATTTTTCTCACCTGCCTCTGAAATACCCCCCCAGTCCTTGCGGCTAAGCCGCAAGCTCTCTCTTGTAGGCTGTCGTTCCGGCCTTTTCTGCCCGAGTCCCCTGCGCCTGGACGTCCCGGGCAGCGCCAATTGACAGAAAAACACCATGCAGTAAATCACCGTTTCCTGGCTTGATCGCGAGACTGAGAGGCAGTGGTTTCCTATGCCTCTCTCTTCGACGATGCAGGGATCGTGAGCGTTAATAAAAATGCCGAACGGCATATTTCTTGCTGACGTAAAGCATATGCATAGAGGTAGACATGAACAAGCTTATGAACAGGAGCCTCCGGACCGGCAGTATTGGTCGCGTAAAAGTAGATTTTCGATGAGGGAGAATCCCAAAGCCGCACAGATCTTATATATGATTCCGTCAGCCGGCTCATTCATTTCATCCCGAATAATCGGAGAAAAACAGCCTTTTTCTCGTCCTTGTCAAATGAGCTGAGATACTTGATGAAAAGCAGCCCAGGACAAAAAATTATGGAAAGTTCTTTTTTCATGGATGAGAG
>JARRJE010000223.1:4258-6810 GCA_037379765.1 Deltaproteobacteria bacterium | reverse complement strand
CGCCTCCACCGGGCCCACCCCGGTAACCAAAAAATCGATTTCTTCCGGCGAAAGCAGGGAGCGGGCCCCGGCGAGCTCAAGTTCAGTGGCTGCGACAAGCAAAAACATGGGCATTTCGTGAAAAAGGCGAATTCAGTCAGGATCGACCAGGCCAAGCACTGGTCAGCCGATGCGCCGAAGGTCGGGGATCTGTTTTTTATTAGCCGATTCGCAAAGCCATTTTTATGATATCGACATAAAGGCTTAACAAGAATCAATCTCGTAATCGGCTCTGTGCCCCTAATGCGACTGCCGGGCCATTTCCAGCCGGTACTGCTTGGCCATCTCCCTTCCCACCTCTTCCAGCATTTCCTCGCGGGCAGCAGCGACTCTCCCGAAGTCAAGTCCCAACGATATCGCCACCTGGCCGATGTCCCTTCCTTGATTGAAATGCTCCTCGGCAATGCGGATCTTGAGGAAATCGTCGGCGACCAATTCTTGCAACTGGTCACTCAAATCGGTCAGGACTGCGGCGGCCTCCACAAAAGTTTTGCCCGCATCCAGAGCATTCTGCATCCTCGCCATTCCCTCTTGGTGCAGTCTTTCCTCCTCGGGGGAAAGGGGGCTGTCCGCTTGGTTCGGTTGTCTGAAAGTCATTGGCCGTGCTCTTTAAATGAATTTTCTTTATGCGTCTGCCGGTATAAGCGTTTATAATATGCCGCAAGATTAGGCGATGCAGCTTGAAAAAATATCGCGGCCGGGAAAAACTATCAAAAAGATCCAACCTGGTCAATTGAAACTCCCATGAATCCGTCTCTATATCGAAACATCATTCTGCCCTTGCTGGTGGCAATCGTCCTCAGCTTAGCCTACTCGGCCTCCGGCGCCGTTACCCGCCCCGGCCCGGAGGGAAAACTTTTGGCGACCACCTATTCCGGCGGCGAATATCTGAAATACGACATCAGCTGGATGGGAATCATCAAGGCAGGTGAGCTGGTCATGAAAATCGAATGCCTCGCTCCTGAGAAGGATCGGTACCTGATCAAGGTCACTGCCACATCGACTGGACTGCTTGCCTTGCTGCACCGGGTGGTGAACTTCGAAATCGAGGTGCAAGGCCGGGATCGGCTGCCGGTGCGCATGCTTATGAATCAAAAGGAGGGTCATCGCCGGAACCGAAAACTCACGGTATACGACCAAAAGGACCGAGAGGTATTCTATACCAAGAACAAGAAGGAGCCCGAAACCTTCACGATTGAGGGGCCGGTGCACAACGAATTCTCATCTTTCCTGATCATGAGGGCCCTGCCCCTCCGAGCCGGCAACGCTCTGATTGTCCCCACTTTCGCCGACGAAAAACGACACGAAGTAAAGGTTCTGGTTGAAAACGGCGGTTCCCGACAGAGCATTCTGGGCCGGGTGAAGACCATGAAAGTCCAGCCGCAGCTCGACTTCAATGGCCTCTATGAAAAGGTGGGCAACCCGGATATCTGGCTTACCGCTGACAATAAAAGGATTCCGGTGCGCATCGAGGCCAAGATCAAGATCGGCTCGCTTACCGCCGAGCTCACCGAATACCACCGGAAAAATGCTGCGGAGACTGCCGAAGCTCCGAAACCGAAAACAAAAAACTCCCAGACTGACAGCTGATCGACTCCGCTAAGAGGGCGGCCCGATCTCGTTCCCCACTGCCCTCGCCAATCGCACAAAATCCTCTAGAGACAACCTTTCCGCCCGCACCATGGGCTCAATTGCCGCTGGCTGCAGCGAGCAGTTGCCGCCATTTCTCTTTGCCGAGGCCCGGCCAGGCCGAAGCCAGGCCGTTCAGCAGGGTCTTACGCCGTTGCTGGAAGGCGGCTTTCACCACCCGGTGCAGCAACCGCCGATCATGAGGAGGCAGCCGGCGGGTCCGCTCGGGCGTCGGCACAAAATCGAGCCGCACCACCATCGAATCCACCTTGGGCCGGGGATGAAACTGTTCCGGCCCCAAGCGAAGCAGCGGCGTGACCTTAGCACAGGCGGCCAGCAGCACCGTGAGGATTCCATACTCCTTGGTGCCTACCGGCGCGGTCAATCGATCGGCCACCTCCTTCTGGAGCATGAGCACGGCCCAGGCCATCGCTTCCCGGTCATCGATCAGTTTGAAGAGCAAAGGATTGGAAACGGAATAGGGCCGATTGGCCATTATTTTCAGCCTTCCCCCGGTTTCGGCCGCCAAGCCGGGGAAATCAGTCTCGAGCATGTCCTGGTGGATCAGTTCCATGTTGACTGGCAGAATTCCCTTCTCCCGGTGCCAGCGAATCAGGCCTGCATCGATCTCGATTCCGATCACTCGCCGCACTTTGGCGGCAAGCGGCAGAGTCAACGCCCCTAAGCCGACTCCCAGCTCGACGATCGTATCTTCGGCCCCCAACCCGGCCAGCCGTACGAGCTTCTCAGCGGTCTGCCGGTGGACGAGGAAATTCTGGCCGAGCTTCTTGCTGGGAGCAAGTCCTCTGTCGGCAAGAAGATCCTTGATGCGCCGGTCGCTCATTGCTTCGCCCGGGCCTGCTGACTTTCCTGGCGTTTTCGCT
>JARRJE010000223.1:0-4240 GCA_037379765.1 Deltaproteobacteria bacterium | reverse complement strand
AGATAACTGCCTCGCAGGATAAAGGCAAAAAATAGAGTCAGAATGGTATGGAACGGGATGATGGGAGTCGCCCCGATGAAAAGACCAATCGCAACGCCGCGGGCCAGGAAGCAGGGATCGCCCTTCAACCGGATGAATCGCAGATAGTAGTAGCGGGCGGTGCGTTGCGGCTTATATTTGAGAGCCTTCTTGTTGGCCATCGTCTGAACCGAGTGCTCCATCATCAACCGAGTTGAAATCGGGAATAGACATCAGCATCGCAACCGATGGTGCGGCCCTGACGCAGCCGGTGGTACCCGGCCAAGGCGATCATGGCGCCATTGTCGGTGCAGAATTCAGTCGGTGGCAGGAAAACCTCGAAACCATCTTCCCCGCCTCTTTCCGTTATATATTCCCGCAGCCGACGATTGGCGGCCACCCCTCCGGCCAGCACCACTCGGCTGCAGCCGCTCTCTGCAGCGGCCTTGAGTGTCTTCTCCGCCAAAATTTCGATCACCGCCTCTTGAAAAGATGCGCAGAGATCGGCGATGTGAAGAGGCTTTCCGCGCTGCTCACAGTGCTGCACGAAAGTGGCCACGGCGGTTTTGATGCCGCTGAAGCTGAAATCAAAGCTGCCCGGCTCGAGCCAGGCCCGGGGGAAGTCGATGGCCTTTGGGTTACCCTCTTCTGCCCGGCGGCCGATCTCCGGTCCCCCAGGATATGGCAGCTGCAACAACTTGGCAACCTTGTCGAAGGCCTCGCCGGCGGCGTCGTCCCGCGTTCGGCCTAGGAGCCGGAAAGTAAGGGAATCCTCGACCCGGAAGATACTGGAATGGCCGCCGGAGGCGATGAGGGCCACATAGGGAAAATCCGGCCTGTGAGCGCCCAGAAATACGGAAAGCAGGTGCCCCGCCATATGATCTACCCCAGTGCAAGGAATATCCTTCACCAAGGCCAGGGCTTTGGCGAAAGAAAATCCCACTAACAGAGAACCGACGAGACCCGGCCCCTGGGTCACCGCCAGGCCGTCCAGATCGCCGAGGCCGACGCCGGCCTGCCGGAGGGTTTCCGTAACCAAGGGATAGATACTCTCCAGATGCTTGCGGGATGCCAATTCCGGCACCACACCGCCATAACGGCGATGTACCTGCACCTGAGAGTTGACCACGTCGGAAAGCAGCCGCTCGCCGTCGGCAAGTACGGCCGCTGCCGTCTCATCACATGAACTTTCGATTCCAAGAACCAACATTGTGCAAAATCCTTTTCCATTCTGCAAATCGCCAAGGCACAAATGCGATTATCTATTATAGTGAGAATTCCTTAGGCGAAGCCGCCCAAAAAATGACTTTTCTTTCTGTTAGATATAAAACCGGTTGCCTCCACCATCGAAAACGACCACTATAATGGCTAACCCGACGATTGTCATTGGCTGTTGGGCCCACCCATAAACAATCAGGACCAGTGCAAGCCTAAAACACGGTTGTGCCCTCGTGCCTGATTCAACGAACCTTAACAGAACCCCAAACAGCATTCAGCAAACCCATTTTTCCTACAACAGACAGTCGATGACAGATTCCGCTCAAAGTTTCGTATCGTCCGCCACTTCCCTGCCGGAGAGGAGCGACCCCGATTCCCGCCTCGTCGATTCCTTTGCCCGCACCATCTCTTATCTGCGCGTTTCCTTAACCGACCACTGCAATCTTCGCTGCCTTTATTGCACGCCGAAAGAGACAGGGAAAAAACTGGCGCGAGGCGAACTGCTTACCTATGAGGAGATTCTCCGCGTCGTCGAACTGGCGGTCGGACTGGGCATCCGCAAGGTCCGTCTCACCGGGGGTGAGCCGCTGGTCAGGCGCGGCATCCTCGGCTTCATCCGAGAGCTCATTGCCATTCCCGGTCTTGAAGATATCCGTCTCACCACCAACGGCGTCCTCCTCCCGCAAACGGCCGAGCAGCTTTATCTTGCCGGCATTCGCAAGCTCAACATCAGCTTGGACACATTGAAGCCTGAACGCTATCGAGAGATCACCGGTGCCGATTGCTTTGCCGGGGTCTGGGCCGGCATCCGGCTCGCGCGCAAGCTGGGGTTTATTCCGGTCAAAATCAATGTGGTAGTGCTCAAAGGCATCAATGACGACGAGCTGCTCGATTTCGGTCGGCTGACCCTGACCGAGCCGTACCACGTCCGGTTCATCGAGTTCATGCCAGTAGGCCGGGGGACGGCCTGGAGCAGGGATCGTTATCTCTCTACCGGAGAGATCAAAAAACGGCTGGCCGGCCTCGCTTCCCTCGTCCCCGGCAAGAGCGGCAACCTGGATGGTCCCGCAAGCGTTTACCGGTTCGAGGGAGCAGCCGGCAGCCTCGGTTTCATCAGCCCCATCAGCCATCAGTTCTGCGACCGGTGCAACCGGCTGCGGTTGACTGCCGAGGGTCGGCTGCGATCCTGCCTGCTTTCCGATGAGGAGATCGACCTCAAGTCTGTTCTGCGGAGGGGAGGATCAACGGAAGCCATCACAGAGGCCCTGCTCCAGTCAACCCTGAACAAGCCCAAGGGACACCAGCTTGCAGAAAACGGCTTTCACAACTGCCACGGCCAGATGTCACGGATCGGAGGGTAGCCGATCCGCACTCGACCCTTCCGCTTGCAGAAAGGGAAAGCTGTCCGCAGTCCGAAAAGTTCAGGAATCGCCTTCCTGGCTCTGAGGATAGGAGCCGAGCCAGGTGAAAAAAGAGGAGAATTCCTTGAGCCGGTCGCAGGCTTCTTTGATGTTCTCGTCTTCAATATGGCCCAGCATGTCGATGAAGAAAAGGTAAGTCCAGGAAGCGCCGCCTTTTACCGGCCGCGACTCAATCCGGGTCAAGTTGATGCCGTGCTCGGCCAGGATGCTCAGAGTATCGTTCAGAGCCCCAGGCCGGTCGAGCAGGCCGACGAGGAGGGAGGTCTTGTCCCGGCCGCTGCGGGAAGGCGACCGACGGCCGATAAGAAGAAAGCGGGTGGTATTGCCGCTGAAATCTTCGATGCCGCGCGCTACCGTCTCCAGATGATAGGTCTTCACCGCCAGCGAGCTGGCGATGGCGGCTACGCTCGGGTCCTCGGCAGCCATCTGGGCGGCGACGGCGGTACTGAACACCGCCTCCAGCGGCACTCCGGGCAGGTTCCTTTTCAGCCACTGCCGGCACTGGGCCAGAGGCTGCGGATGGGAGACCACCAGTTTGATGTCTTCCTGGCGAGCGGTCTGGTTTACGAGGTGAAGACTGACCCTTAACTGCTCCTCGCCGCAGATCTTCACCGGATATTTCATGAAGGCGTCAAGCGTCGAGGTGATCGCCCCCTCGATGGAATTTTCCACCGGCACAATGCCATACTCCACCCTGCCCCGCTCCACCTCGATGAAGATGTCTTCGATGGTCTCGATAGGCCTGTAGGTAGCAGTTTGTCCAAAGTACTTCACGCCCGCCAGATGGCTGAAAGTGGCTTCCGGCCCGAGATATGCTACATCCACCGGTTTCTGAGAAAGGCGGCAGGTGGTAATGATTTCATGGAACAGGCTGATCAGGGACTCTTCCGGGAATTCTCCCGCATTGGTCTTTTTCAGTCGCTCAAGAATCTGCCGTTCACGGTAAGGATCCCACTTGGGCTTTTCATCCTTGGCCTTAAGACGGCCTATTTCCTTAGCACAGCGGAGACGCTCCCGCAAAAGGGAGAGGATCTCGCTGTCGATCCGGTCGATACGGTCCCGAATCTCCACTAGAGAAGTTTCTTTTTTCTTGGTCATCGACGAATCCTAAGACAGACAGGGCGACCGGCCGCCTCCCCTGCAATCGGCATAACCGTTCGATTGTATAGGTTCCGAAGGTAGTCCGTGGTTTATGCTGATGGCAGAGAGATCAATCGCGGAAGCCCCTTCTTGAGGAGGGCACAACGAATTAACCTTGAATGAAGAGCCTAATCTAAAGTATATTCCCCCAGAAGAAAAGAGAAAAACGAGGGATGGCAATGGCTGCCGCCGTTCCCCCTTTTCAGCCCCATTCCTCTTCGACTGGGGAAATTCCGGGCGAAGTCGGAGAAGGGAAAAGAAAGGTCCGCTTAGAGCCATTAGAGCCGTCGCCAAACCGAGAAAACCAAGAAGATGAAGGTCAAGAACTGGATCAAAAAGGAGCCGATCACCATTGCCCGCACCGCCCTCATTCAGGATGCCGTGCACCTGATGAAGGAGCACTCCATACGCCACCTGCCGGTCATTGAAGATGGACAGCTGGT
>JARRJE010000222.1:0-4259 GCA_037379765.1 Deltaproteobacteria bacterium | reverse complement strand
GTTTTGCCAGCTTGTCACAACTTGCCACAACAGGAAGAGAAGCAGATCCCTAGAACTTGCCTGAGGTTCTCTTTTCCTTCAATTCGACAAAGATGACATCGGTATCCGTATTGCCTATGTTTTCGCCGATGTGTATATGCCCTTCCATAAACACAATACTCCCCGCCTTAACGTCGACCTCCTGCTTCCTGCCATCAGGAAATATCAACCGCCGCTTGAAAGAAGACTCCGCATACAGCACATAGTCAGGGTGAGTGTGTTGTGACGTCCTATCCCCGGGCTTATCGTGGTATCTGAGCACCCGAACCCGTTCGTTCTCGAGGACAATCGAATACTTGTCACCATCGGTCACAACAGGATCATTTTCAATAGTTTTCACAGCCATTTGTTTTCTCCTTGTTTGTATCTGACGAACGGGACGGGACCATCCAGATCCCGCCGGTTGGCATGCCGGAGTTCCGGCTTTGAGAAGGGAAAGAGTTGCATCGCTCCCTTGGCGAATCTTTACGGTGCTGCGCGGACGAGTTGGATAAAGGAATCAATCTGTGGCGCCAACTTCACAAGGTCTGCGGCGGTTGCGCGATAGCGCGTTATTTTTTTGATATCATTTCTTTTCTCTGCCGGAAAAAGATCGCTAATCTTAAGCTCTGCAACCGCTTTGGGGGACCGGCCGGCAAGAGCCGAGAGCTCTTTCGTGATGCCTTCTTTCTGTTCGGGGCGATCGTAGCCACAGAAAGTGAGGAAGGAATAACTGGAAAGAGCAAATTTTTCGCTCTTGATGAGAGACTTCAAGGGAGTTGCCAGTTTTGAACCCCAAATGGGAGCGACCAGGATAATTTGCTCATAATCTGAAACCGCGCATTCAAGAGGCTTAATTTTGGGTTCCCTTCTGAACAGCATATCTAAAAGGATCGTCAACAACGTGCGCCGCTTTTGTTCCACGATGGGGCAAAGATCGCTCTCCATGCGCTTGGCAAGATGTTCTGCAAGGAACCGATTGTTCCCGGAATAGGAGAAATAGATGATGAGGGTTTTCATGGTCCCAACGCCCAATGAGCTCGTTGAATTTTTCGGGGAAGAAAAGATTTCGGCTTCCGCCTTTTTCTATCTTCACAGTCCGAAAATTTGCCTGTCAATCAATAACCGTAACCGCCTAAAGTTCACGGTGGTCATCTTATGGGATTGCGCCAAGGGGAGATTTTTTAAGGAAAACAGGATGCAATCGGCTGGATCACGACGTCTTCAAGACCTGACTCCGTCCCTCTGAGCCAGGCAATGAATGGCCCGCTATCGTCCTTGCCTAGGAGGAGCAAAGCCATTGTTCTTTTTTACGCAGGAGCGCGGATGGTCAGCAGCGGCAAGTCATTACTCCTTTTTGCCGCCAATCCGAAAAAACACATAAATGACGATCAGCAACGGATAAAGAGACAAGCCTTCGGCAACTCGGCCCTGGGAAAAAGCATACATGCTCCACAGTAGGCCGATGACCAGCAGAACCAGGAACACTGCAGCCAGCAAGCGGTTCATAATGTTGCGCGCGCTCAAGAGGCACTTACGGAAGCGGCCTGAATTCGATGGGTACCCAGGCGTAGCTTCTCTTGCCCTCCGACCGAATGTGGCCAATCCCGGGAAACGGCAGATGCATCCCGGCAACCAGCGAGCCGTCGGCGGCGATTTGCTGCATCAGGGCACGACGGGTAAGAACGGCCTGCTTCTGATCGGTATCGAAATCGATGGCAACACCCGGTTCGGTAAATTGCACGGCATAGGCATGGACCACGTCTCCCCAGATGACCAGCTTCTGCTTGTCCGATTCGACCACGTAGGCGGTATGGCCGGGAGTATGCCCCTTGGCTTCGATGGCCCGGATCCCGGGAGCCAATTCACCGCCTGGAACGAAAGTGTGGTATTTCCCCTTGGCCAGGTACGGCGCTGCAACGGCACGGGCCATTTGAAAACGGCGCTTCTGCCCCTCCGGCGCCTTCTCGGCGTTTTGCTCGGACAACCAAAAATCGCTTTCGGTCTTGGCCACGAAGACGGTCGCCTTCGGATAGACCGGATTGCCCTCCCCATCGATCAGACCGCCGATGTGATCGCCGTGCATATGGGTGAGCAAAATGGTATCCACCTGGGCGGGATCATAGCCCGAGGCCTTGATGTTTTGGACGATGTGCCCGAGGGCGGGACCACCAAAAGGTTCGCCGGCGCCGGTATCCACCAGAACGAGTCGGCTGCCGGCATTGATCAGATAGGCGTTGAGCGAAGTGGTCATCTTGGGATGGCCCACGAAGTGACGGGCCAGCAATCGCTTAAGATCCTCAGGTTGAACATTGTCCAGAAGGCCCGTGTCCAATTCGAACCAGCCGTCGGCAAGAGCGGTGATTTCAAACTGCCCCACCATCATCCGGTAATAACCCGGGACCTGGGTCTTTGCCATCGGGGCTGCGGCGCGTCCAAGAGAGGTAAAACCCAAGAAGGCGGCAACTCCAACCACGGCAACTTGGATCAGCCGTTTCAGCATCTGGCAGTCGATGGTACTCGCATTCTTCATCACTCAAGTCCTCCTTGTTCATCCCGCCAGTTCCCGCCAGCGAAAACAGTCCGTGGTGTGGTCGTTGACCATGCCCACCGCCTGCATGTGGGCATAACAGATGGTGCTGCCCACGAAGCGAAAGCCCCGCTTTTTGAGATCCCGGCTCATGGCCTCGGAAACCGGAGTGGTGGCCGGGACCTCGCTGATGCGTTTCCAGGCGTTCTGGATCGGGGCCCCGTCCACGAACCGCCACAGGTAGCCGGCAAAGGAGCCGAACTCGTCCCGCACCGCGATAAAGGCTCTGGCATTGGTGATCGCCGCCGCCACCTTCAGCCGGTTGCGGACGATGCCGGGATTGGCCAGGAGCGCGGCCTGCTCGGCCTCGCCGAAACGGGCCACCCGTTCCGGATCGAAATTGGCAAAGGCAGCGCGGTAGTTCTCCCGCTTTCTGAGGATGGTGAGCCAGGAGAGCCCGGCCTGGGCCCCTTCCAAGATCAGAAACTCGAAGAGCCGTCGGTCGTCAAAGACCGGCACTCCCCACTCCCGGTCATGATAGTCCCGATAGAGCGGGTCGCTGCCCACCCAGGCGCAGCGGCATGGTTCGGATTGGGTTGCCATCACAGCTATCCGGCAGGGGAATCGAGTCGGGCATTGGTCAGCCCTGCAAGGCCGGCCCAACACCTCCGCCTCTTGTCCCATCTGATCAGATCTTTCGTGCGATAAGCTCCACCGGAGTGAGTCGGCCGGTGGAGATATTCTCGATCATGTTCTTTGCCTTAAGGGGAGCGTCTTGGCCCATGAGAATATGAGCGCCCAAGGGCGCCGGCTTTTTTGCGGCGGCGCTTGCCGTCTTCAGTTGCCGGAAAAAGTCGATGGCGAATTCGTGCCGATCTCGCTCTGCGGTAACATCAAATCCCGCCTTGCGCAGGGCCTCTTTGTACTGTTCAGGGGTTGCCACCGCGCTTGCGGCCGCCTCGGCCGCCCAAGGCACGGGGTAGAGCAGCTCCCCTTCGTCAATTCGCATCACGTCATAGATCCCGAGCAGCGCATCGCGGCGGAGCACTCGAAATATCTCGGCAAAGAGACCAGCCTTGTCGGGAATATTCATGCCGACATGCAGCATGAAGGCACCATCGAATGTAGCATCTGCAAAAGGCATGGATAACGCGTTGCCCTGGTGCAGGGCTATGTGATCATCCAGTCCTGTCCAACGGCACAGGGTCCTGCCCGTCTCCACATATTCGGCGGTCAGATCGATGCCGCTGACCCGACTTTTGTACAGGTCGGCCACAAACCGCGCGGTCCCCCCAAGACCGCAGCCGATATCGAGCAAATGGCGGCCGCCGGACAGGCCCAATTGGTCCAGCAACTCTTTGGATGCCCGTCTGCCGCCGATATGGAATTCATCAAGAGGAGCAAGGTCTTCGATGGTCACATTCTCCGCCGTTTTCCCGAGTTGTTCAAGCCCCGAAGTAACAGCAGCGAGCAGATTACCGTGGTGGTAGTGCTCTGATGTCTTTCTATCATCCAACATTTTACAGTTTTCTCCTGTTGGTCACGGCTATTAGGAATGGCATCGCTGCTTCTTTGCCCGTTGATTTCTTTACCAGGTAAATACCGCAACTTCAAGAGATGGTACCAGAACGGCGCCTGAGGTGAGACGGAGGCTATTTCGAGATAATTACTTCTGAAAAAAGATAGGGTCATGACTAGAACAGCACAGCGA
>JARRJE010000221.1:0-4273 GCA_037379765.1 Deltaproteobacteria bacterium | reverse complement strand
TTTCCGCCTGGGTATGGTTCAGATTGAAGGTCAGCCTGGTCTTCGGGGTGTTGATCAGTTGCAACCCCAAGGTCAGCCTCAACCGATCCGATGCCTCGCTGTTGAAGAATCTGGTGTAGGCGCCGCTCAGCAGAAGGAGGTCGGAGGGACGGTAGATCATGTTGAGCGTCGAGTCGATATCTTGTCTGCTGGTGGTTTGAGAACTGCCGCTTTCACTCTGCCGCTGGTAGTAATTGGTGATGATCTCGCCGGTCAGCGACCGCAAGAGTTGGGCATGGAGGTCCAGGCGGCTGGAGAATGAGCTTCCGTCAATGAAAAACCCTTCGGGATCCCAGATCTTGAAGTAATTCTGCGAAAGGTAAAGGGCCGCGTCGAGGTCAGGATAGATCTGGGCCTTGGAGGTCATGTTGTATCTGATGCCCGAGAGGGTATTCTGCTCGCCACTGTACTGTTCGGTGCGGGTGACGCCAAAGACGAGGTTCATAGTCGGCAGGGGGATAGTCGCCATGGTCACCGAATAGGAACGGTTGATCTGGTCCGGCTCCCCAGTCTGGGTCTGCCTGTTCTCACTTAAATTGATCGAATCAGTGATATAGGGGACCGGGGTCCAATGGAGCCCCCCGCTCACGGTCCTGATACCGTTCTCGAAGCTATTGTCGCCAACGCTGTTTTTCACATTTTCCATGGCGAGACTCGAGTAGGCGGTGAGGGTCCGGGTGAGCCTGATGGCGGTGCTGAAATTGGTGAGATAATCGATGTTGGTGGTGCCGCCGCTGAATTCATTCCCGAGCAGGCTGAGGGGTTGGACCTGGGTGAAGGTCAAGGCGAGATCAGCCGGAAGGGTTGCCACCACCATGAATTTCGCGATGCGGCGGTAGATGGCCAGCTCGAAGCTTTTCCGGCTGGAGTCGTAGGTAGTGGGAATACCCGAAGCCGCCAGCTTCCAGGGCTCATTGAGTGGATCACTTGGATCGTAATTTGGATTCGGGATGTAAAGATCCCACTGCAGGCCGGCCAGCTCCGATTCCTGGGAGGTCAATGGATCGAGCGAGAGACGCAAGATATCGATTTGCTGCTGCGAGGCGAAACTGACGCTGAGGTTCAGCCTCTGGCCGGCCGGGACGCTCAAGGTGGTGCCGTCCCCAAAGGGGCTCGAAGGGGCGACATCCTCCGGGTCCGGCCCGGTCACCGGGTCGGTGAGCTGCGCCTGCGCCTGCGCCCCTGCCAGCGGCAGCTCAAAAAAGCCGTCCTCCCGTGCAGCCGCCCCGAAGGTAAAATCCTGGGTGGCATACCGGACTTGCTGGGCGAGGGTGAAGTTGAGCCGGCGGTTCCAGAAAATCCCGCTGGTCTCCAACCGGGCAAATTGGGATTGCCTTTCGGTCAGGGTTCCGGTCGCCAGGTCCTCGATCTCGCTCTTGTTGTACTGATACGAGAGTTGAGCCAGGAGCAGGTCCCAATCTAAAGCGAGGCCGGTGTACTTGTCCTGGGTGCCGGGCTCATCCAGAGTTGCGGAACCACGGGTCTCGGTCCGTTCGCCGTAATTGAGCCGCAATTGGGGCCACAAGGGCATATCCCATCTGCTGGCCAGGGTCGTCCCCCAGGAGTCGGTGGTTCTCTTCGCCCCTGAACCGGTCGTGATGGTGCTGGTGTTGCCGGAAACTTGGGCCAGAAAGATGTCGTTGAACAGACTCACCTGCGCAGACGGAGTCAGCTCCTCGGTTGGAGTCAACCCGTTGCCGGTTCCGTGGTAGTTTCTTGAATAACCCACAACCCCGGTAGCCGTGATGGCGGGGGTTGGTCGATACGTCACACCGGGGCCGACGCCGATGCCCAGGTTGTAGCGTTGCTGGAATTCTGTCCGGGTCTTGACTCCCTCTCCCCCGCTTTGCCGATAGTCCCAATACCCGTTGAAACTCAGGGCAAAAGCAGGAGATGCCCACCCCATCAGGAAGAGCAGCAGAAGCGGAGATAGAAGTCGTCGGTCGATCGATAAGAGCATTAACGGGGGTACCGGTCTCAGCCGAGACTGAGCTTTCCCTGCACTCCCAGGAAGGGGGATATCCGCCTCGCAGTCAGTTTTCGCCAACCCGTGGCTTCCCGCTTCTCTTTGAAATGAGGGAGAACGATTATCGTCTAGGGACGATTTGCATCAAATTGCAATCAAACTATTGATCACTGCATAGCGCGAAAAACTGCGCCCCCCCGATCACTCCCCTCCTCTCCTGTCCTCAATTCGGCTCAAACACAGAGAACCGGACCCGAATACGGTGAGCACCGGGGCCGGCCGATTGACTTTTCATGCTGACTGCAAAGACGGCCCATGCATCGCGACACAAACTTACCGTATCACCATGCCTGGTCCAAGCATTAATTTTGGGTTTTCCGGCAGCCCTCCTTGCCATTTCTGACCGAGGCAGCGGAACTTGCCGTGACAGGTCCGCAGAAGCAGATCCTCGTCGAGCCCGCGGTAGTGAGCCGACTCTCTGTAGAGTTGACGGGTTCACCTGACATTTGCTGCAGGGGTGGTACCGAAATCGATTGGTGATGTTCGCCGCATCGGCGGATTCTGCTCGTAACCGCCGGCGTATTCGTTGTGGCTGTCCATGAAATCGGAGAAGCCGGTACCCGGTGCACCTGTTGGTGCACCGGGTACCGGCAGTGGTTTTCTAACTTACCGCAGGACATTGAAGCCCCTCACGGTAAGGTCCTTCATGCCTTAGGCCTTATTAGCTGCCGGCCTGGCCGTTCCGATGGTCACGGTTCTCAGGCAGCACACCCTTGGTTGTGTGGCAAGCCTGGCAGCCGCCGGCCGCCTTGGCGTCGGCCTCGGTCGCGTAACCGCCGGCCTCCATCGTAGTGTAGTCGAACCGCAGCATGTAGTCATACTGGGTGGCATGGGCCTCGTGGCAGGACAGACACATGACTTCGTCGGTGCCCGGACGAACCGATGCGCTGATGGTGGAGGCGGAGGTGAGATCCGGCCGCGCCACAGGGGCGGTCACGTCGTAGCTGGTGTAGTACTGGTACTCACCGCTGGCCGGGATGACCCAGTCGGAGGGATGCCGCAGGAAGGCGCCGCTGGTGCCGTTATCATCCACATCACCCGAAGAGTGGAAGGTGCCATGACAGGTGCTGCAGAAGCCGGTCATGTCGTTACCCGGCACTTTCAGGTAGGAGGTGGTGGCGGCGCGGCCGCTGATACCGGCCTCAAGGCCTTCCTCATGACAGTTGCCGCAGCTGACGTGGCCGCCGGAACCGGCGGTGGCCAAGCGATCGGAAGCGTCGCCGTAATACTCGTTGTGGCTGTTGGCATCAACGTTTTTCCACCGGTTGGCTGCGTCAGTGTTGCCCATGCCCTTCAGGCCGGGAATGAAGCGGTAGCCGTCGGCCACGATGGCTCCGCTATGGGGCGCTTCGCCCACGTAGTCGGTACCGGGCTTGTAGCCGTCGTAGTTGTTGTGGTGGGCGCCGGAGATGGCCGCGATGCCGGTCCGCCGATAGTTAAGATTGTATGTGTTTGCGGTGGCCGCATTGTTGTCCCAGTCGCCGCTCCCGCCGGGCAGAACCTGGGCACGGGTGCCGTGACAGCCGCGGGCGCCGGCGCAGGTGAAGGCACCGAACGTGGTGGTGTCGGCGGGGTTGCCGGGTCCGGCCTCGCCGTAGTCGGCATCCCACCGGTGGGCATGCAGATCGGTGTCGCTATGGGCGATGACCATGCCTGGAGGAGCTCCGAAGTCGGTGTTGTCGCCATTGGCGGCGGTCAGGTCCTTGACGTTGTGGCCATGGCGCTGGTTCTCCGTGGAGTACCGGAAGTTGCCGCCAGCCAGGTTTTCATCGGTAGGCTGGGAAACCTGGGGCACCACGCTGCCGCCGGTCAGGGTAAGATACGGTCCAGTGGCATCGGGACTGGCATGGCAGGCGACGCAGTCCATCTTCAACAGGTTCTGGATCGGCGTCGCGCTGACGGTGCCTGACGTTCCCGTAATGGCCACGGGCTGACCCTGCTGGCTGTTGTGCCTGGTGTGGCAGTCGGAGCAGTCGCCGATGATGCCGCCGACTGCGAAAGCGCTCGCCGGCAGAGCCAGGAAGGAAGCCGCGCCGATCACGAGTGCACTTCTTTTAATCGTCTTTTTCATCTTTACATCCTCCGGAAAAAATTCCTTTGTTCTCCGGCAACCCGGCCGTCCTGACTTTCAGGACCCGTTGGCTTTGTGTCCCCGCCTTACGACGGGTTTACCTTTTTCGGAGGATGGTCCGCCGCCGACCCCCGTCG
>JARRJE010000220.1:0-4273 GCA_037379765.1 Deltaproteobacteria bacterium | reverse complement strand
TGTTGCCGGAGGTGTTCATGTCAAAGACCATGATCCTTTTGTCATTATCCAGCGCCAGAGAGATGGCGGCGGCATCCATCACCTTCAGCCTCCGCTGCAACACTTCACCGTATGTGAGGTTGTCGAATTTCACCGCATCGGGATGCTGGAGGGGATCCTTGTCGTAGACTCCATCGACTCTGGTGGCCTTGCAGATGAGGTCGGCACCAATCTCGAGCCCGCGCAGGACCGCGGCGGTATCCGTGGTGAAGTAAGGGTTGCCGGTCCCGGCGGCAAAGATGACGATTCGCCCCGCCTCCAGGTGAGCAACGGCGGCCTCCCGGGAATAAGCCTCGCAAACGATGTGCATGGGGATGGCCGACAGAACCCGGGCGGGCAGACCGCTGTGCTCCAGGGCATCTTTCAGAGCCAGGGCATTGATGACCGTGGCCAGCATTCCCATGTTATCGGCGGCGGCCCGGTCCATGCCTTCGGAAGCGCCGGCCACCCCCCGGAAAATGTTGCCGGCCCCTATCACCAGCGCGGTCTGGACGCCAAGGTCGCTCAGCTGTTTGAGTTCGGCGGCCACGAAGTTCAGCATCTCCATGCTGATCCCGAAGGCGGCCGGGCCCATCAGCGCCTCGCCGCTCAGCTTGAGCAGGATCCGCCGCGCACGGCCGCGGCCGCCGGTTCCAGATTGTTCACTTTCCTCGCTCATTGCAACCCCTTCATCGCGAAAAACTATCTCAGGATCTGGAAAACGTTCAGCAGTGCCGGAGATGCTAGGAAGCGACGTTCGTGTGCTTAACACGAACAAGCTGCTGACAACGCAGATGCGGTGCTGCTGAACGTTTTCCTCAGGCGCCGACCTGGAACCGGCAGAACCTCTTGATGGAAATATTCTCTCCCAGGGAAGCGACCAGCTCATTCAGCAGGTCCTGGATGCTCACATCCGGGTTCTTCACGTAATTCTGCTCGAGCAGGGAAACTTCGGAGTAGAACTTCTCCATTTTGCCGCTGACGATCTTATCGACTATGTTTTCGGGCTTGCCTGAGTCCAAGGCCTGTTTTTGAGAGATTTCCTGCTCTCGGGCCACCAGGTCGGTAGGGATCTCTTCCCGGGCGATGGCCACCGGATTGACGGCGGCGATGTGCATGGCCACGTTCTTGGCGAAATCGACGAAGGAGTCAGTCTTGGCGACGAAATCGGTCTCGCAGCCCACTTCCACCATAACTCCCAGCTTGCCGCCAGCGTGGATGTAAGTCTGGATGGTTCCCTCACTGGTAGCTCGGCCGGCCCGCTTCTGAGCGACGGCCAGACCTTTCTGCCGCAAGAGATCCACCGCCTTTTCCATATCGCCGCCGGTCTCGGTCAGCGCCTTCTTGCAGTCCATCATCCCCGCGTTAGTCTTGTCGCGGAGCTCTTTTACCATTGCGCTTGTAATTGCCACGTTCCTCTCCTTACTATGTCTCTCAAACTGGATGAGTAAACTGTAATAAATAGTAGCGGAACAGCCGCAGCCGTCCCTGTTAAGATGCGATCAACCCTCGTTCTCGGCCGCGGCCTCCGGCGCACCTTCGGCGGCCGCCTCGCTGGCGGCCAGCATGGCGGCCTCCATCTCCTTGTCGCTTGCGGCCTGCTCGCCCTCGGCATATTTCGCCTTGCCGGCCAGAACGGCATCGGCCATCTTGGAGGTGAGCAGTTTGATGGACTTGAGGGCATCGTCGTTCCCAGGGATGATGTATTCAATGCCGTCCGGATCACAGTTGGTGTCAACGATAGCCACCACCGGAATGTCCAAGGTGTTGGCCTCCTTGACGGCGATCTGCTCCCGCTTGGGATCGATCACGAATAGAACGGTGGGCAGCCCCCTCATATTTTTGATGCCGCCGAGGTCTCGATCGAGCTTCTCCTGTTCCTTCTCAATGCGGAGAATCTCTTTCTTTTTATAGCGGTTGATGGAGCCATCCTCCTTCATGGCCTCATATTGCTTCAGACGCTCGACGCTTTTCTTGATGGTCTGATGGTTGGTCAGCATGCCGCCAAGCCAGCGATGATTGATGAAAAACATGCCGCAGCGCTCCGCCTCTTCGCGGACGATCTCCTGGGCCTGCTTCTTGGTGCCCACGAACAGGATGCTGCCGCCCCGGGCCGCGATCTCTTCCATGAATTGGCAAGCCTTGTTGAACAGCGGCAGGGTCTTGTCGAGGTTGATGATGTAAATGCCGTTGCGTGCACCGAAAATATAAGGTTTCATTTTCGGGTTCCAGCGGCGGGTCTGGTGGCCAAAGTGAAGGCCGGCCTCGAGCATTTCCTTCATGTTGATGTGACTCATTTCTTCTGACTCCTAGAATTTTGGTTAGGCCTCCATCCCTGCGCCCCGACTCCCTCACGGGAGCACCAGCGGGACTTGAACGGGATGTGCGTGGTAAAATCCCATTTTTGTACCATCACTGGAAGCATTTTGCAATATTATAGCCGCGAGCCGGACAAAAAGCTTGACGCTCTCCGGCAAAACCAGCACATTGCGGGGTTGAGATCATCCCCGAATGCTTATGAAACCTTCCATCATCGACCTCCATCCCCGGAAGATCCTCATCCGGTCCACCAATTGGATCGGAGACGCGATCATGACCACTCCGGCCGTCCGGACCATTCGAGAGAATTTTCCGGAGGCAAAAATCACCATCCTGGCCAAGCCTTGGGTGGCCGATGTCTTTGTCGCCAGTCCCCACATAGACGAGGTCGTCCTTTACCAGAGCAAGAGGATTCACCGGGGGCTCCAGGGCTTGTGGAGGCTGGCCAACGAGTTGCGGGAAAGGCGGTATGATCTGGCCATTCTTCTCCAGAATGCCTTCGAGGCCGCCTTGATTGCCCGTCTGGCACGGATCCCGGCCCGGGCTGGTTATCGTCGGGATGCGCGCAGCTGGCTTCTCACTCATCCGGTCACCATCGATCCCGGCATCAGAAAAATCCATCAGGTCTTTTATTATCAGGACCTTCTCCGGCAGCTGGGTCTTTCCCCCGGCCCGGACGAGCTGCACCTCACCCTACCCCGGCCGGTGCGCCGCTGGGCTAAGGAGTTCGCCGCCAACCTTGGCCGACAGCTCCTGATCGGCTTCAACCCAGGGGCGGCCTACGGACCGGCAAAGTGCTGGCCCGCAAGTAAATATGCCGAGCTGGCCGTCCGTCTGCACGGGAGCCTGGGCGCTACCATCCTGGTCTTCGGCACAGACCAGGACACGGGAGCGGCCGCGGAAATCAAGTCGCAGCTTCCCGACCACGTCGTCGATCTCGCCGGCCAGACAAAGCTGGCCGAAGCCATGGCGCTGATCGGAGTCTGCGACGGATTCGTGACCAACGACTCGGGACTCATGCATGTTGCCGCCGCCCTGCAGACGCCACTGGTTGCCATCTTCGGTTCCACCGATGCGGTGGCTACCGGTCCCTATTCACCGCAGGCGACCGTAGTCCAGAAGGAGCTTCCCTGTCGGCCTTGCCTGAAGCCCGACTGCAAGAGAGATTTCGCCTGCATGGAAGAAATTGGGGTGGAGGAGGTCTTCGCGGTGGTGCAGCGTTTGCTGGAGAGAAAAAAGGGCCGGATTAAGAGCCGGGCTGGGGTGAGATCGTGAAACCGGCGGTCTTTCTCGACAGGGATGGCACCATCAATGAACAGATGGGCTACATCAACCACACCAGCCGCTTTCGGCTCCTGCCGCGGGTGACGGCAGGCATCCGCCTGCTGAACGAACGGGGTCTGCCGGTAGTGGTGGCAACCAATCAGTCCGGCCTGGCCCGTGGCTACTTTCCGCCAGAGTTGCTCGCAGAGGTCCACGAGAAGATGCACCGCGAGCTGGCCGCAGCCGGTGCCCGGGTGGATGCGGTTTACGTCTGCCCCCACCACCCGGAGGCCAAACGCCCCGAGTACCGCCGGAATTGCGATTGCCGCAAACCACGCTCCGGCCTTTTCCGGCAAGCAGCCCGAGACCTCGGCCTGGACCTTTGCCGGTCTTACCTGGTGGGCGACCGATGGACAGACCTCAAGGCGGCGGCCAACTGCCACCTCACCGGCATCCTCGTGCTCACCGGCTACGGCCTGGGGGACCTCGCCTACATCGGCCCGCACGAGAAGATCCAACCGGCATATATTGCCCAGGATCTTTACGATGCGGCGCAATGGATCATCAGGGATCTAAAGAGCGGTACGGAAAAAGCCGGATAGGACTAACGGCTGGCGGCAACCTCGACCCTATTCGGCCAACTTGATTTCATCGTTTCGGTCCGAGGGGCTGG
>JARRJE010000219.1:6101-7821 GCA_037379765.1 Deltaproteobacteria bacterium | reverse complement strand
ATAAGTAGGGAAAGCAAAGGCGAGATTCTTGCCGAGTACGGCGAGTTGAAAGCAGCCGGCGCCGTGGCGGTTTCCGATGACGGTCTGCCGGTCGGCAACAGCCAGTTGATGCGGCGCGCCCTCGAATATGCTGCCAATCACGGGCTGTTGGTGATCTCACATGCCGAAGAGCGGGCCCTCAGCAAAAACGGCGTGGTAAATGAAGGTCCACTGGCTACTCGACTGGGGCTCGCCGGCATTCCGAGGATTGCGGAAGAGATCATGATTTACCGTGATTTGGCATTGGCTGAGTATCTCGGCCGGCCGATCCACATCGCCCACGTGAGTACCAGAGAGTCGGTCGATCTCATACGGCGGGCCAAGGATCGCGGCTGCAAGGTGACTGCCGAGACTGCCCCCCATTATTTCACCCTGACCGAGGAGGCGGTCGGTCAGTACAATACTCGGGCTAAGATGAACCCGCCGCTTCGTCGTCGCACGGACGTGGAAGCGATTCGGGAGGGACTGCGGGATGGCA
The DNA here is from genome assembly GCA_037379765.1 of Deltaproteobacteria bacterium. Classification (GTDB taxonomy): domain Bacteria; phylum Desulfobacterota; class Desulfobulbia; order Desulfobulbales; family UBA5123; genus JAJYKH01. The sequence goes on along the minus strand of JARRJE010000219.1, from coordinate 7,304 downwards.
CAATCGATGTGATCGCCACCGATCACGCCCCGCATAGCGTTTTGGAAAAAGATGTGGAGTTCGACACTGCGGCAAACGGCATCATCGGTTTAGAGACCGCCGTGCCGCTCGCCTTTGCTTTGGTGCGGGAGGAGGTGCTTACGCCGTCCAGGCTGGTGGAAGTGCTGGCCCTCAATCCCGCCAAGATCATGGGAGTGGAAGGGGGGACGATAGGGATCGGCGCTTCGGCCGATCTCGCCGTCATTGATCCTGAGCACCAGTTCGTTTACGACGACAACCATGTGGTTTCCAAGAGCAAGAATTCCCCTTTTCTCGGCTGGTCCCTCCAAGGGCAGGCCGTGTTGACCGTGGTGGGCGGCCAGATCACCTATTCGTTGTTTTAGAAGGTTAGCTGAGTCTGATTGCTGGCCGCTGACAGATCATTCCCTGATATCGAGCAAACACTCCCCAACATTTCCGACGGTCATGAGATTCGCTTGGTAGAAGCTCCGGCTCAGGATCTCGTTGGGATTTCCTCGCTCAGATCCACGTTGGAGAGCTCAACCCATTTCGTACCCGTCGCTGGTCTGCTCCTCGAAAAGAGGACCAGGGGTGTTGATTTTTTCACCTCTGGCCGTACTCCGGCCTGGCCTTCCTCCCCAAGCGCACTTGCGTCTTCTTATAGCCTTCTGTTTCGACATATTGGCAGTGTTATTGGCAATAGTTTCCAAGTCTTTCTAAAACCCAAACAGACGGAGAGGGCAGAGCGGATACCGGCTAATCATCGGCCAACCTCCTTCGTTGGATTGAAAAGCGGAAAAGGAAGTTTTCTCTTAGCTTTTATCGGCAAAATCTAGCCGTTTCTTCTTCTTTGATAAGCCGCTAAAGGCCGGCTTCGGCCGCTTCCTGTTCCTCGACGAGTTCGCGGTAGCCGCATTCCTTGCGGGGACATTGCAGGTGCAAACCTTCCCGCTTGTTTTCCTTCTCCACCAGGAAAGGCGAGCCGCATTGGGGGCAAGAACGCGGTACCGGCTTGTCCCACAGTGCGAATTTGCACTGAGGATAGCGGTTGCAGCTGTAAAACACTTTCCCCCGCTTCGAGACTTTCTGGACGAGCTCGCCCTGGCAGCCAGGCTCGGGGCAATTCACCCCGGTGCTCAGCGCCCGGATGTTCCGGCACTGCGGATAGCCGGAACAGGCGAGGAAGCGGCCATAGCGGCCCTG
>JARRJE010000219.1:0-6077 GCA_037379765.1 Deltaproteobacteria bacterium | reverse complement strand
GCGCTTGAAATCTTGGGTGTGCTTGCATTTTGGATAATTTTCACAGGCCAAAAACTCACCCTTGCGGCCCCACTTGATCATCATGGTGCCTCCACAGAGGGGACAGCGGATTTCAGTGGGTTCGGCACTTCGCTTCACCGACTTCATCTCTTGCTTGGCCTGCTCTAAGCTCTCCTGGAAAGGGCCGTAGAAATCCTTCAAAAGCTTTCGCCATTTGATATCGCCTTCCTCGACTTTATCGAGCCTCTCTTCCATGGAGGCGGTAAAATCGACGTCCATCACTCGGGGAAAGTGCTCGACAAGCAGTACGGTGACCAGGCGGCCGAGGTCGGTGGGCTCAAAACGCCGCTTCATTTGGCGCACATACTCTTTTTCTTGAATGGTGGACAGAATGGAGGCATAAGTGCTCGGCCGTCCGACTCCGTTTTCTTCCAGGGCCTTCACCAAGGTCGCCTCGGTGTACCGCGGCGGGGGCTGTGTGAAGTGCTGTTTGGGAAGGACTGCGTGGAGGTCGAGGCGGTCGCCCGCCTGGACTGGGGGCAGGGTTTTCTCCTCACCTTCCTGATCAGCGGCGGTCTCGTCTTCAGACTCCACATACAGGGCCATGAAGCCGAGGAAGCGCAAGATGGAACCGGTCGCCTTGAGCCGGAAACTCCCGGCTTCGATCAGGATGGTGCTCTGGTCGTAAATGGCCGGAGTCATTTGGGAGGCAACGAAACGCTTCCAGATCAGCTCGTAGAGGGCCAGAAGGTCCTTTTCCAGATAGGGAGCCATTTTTTCAGGGGTTCGCTCGGAATCGGTGGGGCGAATGGCCTCATGGGCATCCTGAGCCGCCTTGCTGGTCTTGTACAGATTGGGTTTGGAGGGCAGGAACTCGGGGCCGTTGACCCTCTTGATATAGTGGCGGACGCCGGCAATCGCCTCGTCGCTGAGCCGGGTGGAATCGGTCCGCATGTAAGTGATCAAGCCAGTGGGCCCTTCCTCGCCGATGTCGATCCCCTTCTTTTCCACCTTGGCGACCGTGTAAGTTGCTTGCTTCAGGGCGGCAGAAAGCTCGTTCGCCTCGGTTTCATTGGAGATTTTGGCCTTCCGGCTTTCGACCCGATCGAGCTGCGCCACAAATGGCGGCGGTGTCTCCCCTTGCAACCTGACGCCGATGGTCCAATACTCCTCGGGCACAAAGGCTTCGATCTCTCGCTCCCGATCGCAAATCATGCGTACCGCCACAGACTGCACTCGGCCGGCGCTTAATCCTCGCCGGACTTTGTCCCAGAGGAGAGGCGAAAGTTGATATCCAACCAGCCGGTCGAGAATCCGACGGGCCTGTTGAGCCTCGAAGAGGTTGCGGTTGAGCTCCGATGCCTTCTCGATGGCAGCCAGAATGGCCTTTTTGGTGAGCTCATGGAAGAGGACCCGATGCACCGGCTTCTTGCTCCGCCGGAGAGTCTCCGCGATATGCCAGGCAATGGCCTCGCCTTCGCGGTCCGGGTCCGGCGCGAGATAAATCTCGTCGGCCTTTTGAGCGGCGTTTTTCAGCTCGTTGATAATTTTGGTCTTACCCCGGATGGTCACGTACTGAGGGTCGAAGTTGTTCTGGATATCGACACCCAATCGATTGACCGGAAGATCCCGGATGTGGCCCACTGAGGCCTTGACCTCGAAATTCTTTCCCAAGTACCTCTGCAAGGTGCGGGCCTTGGCAGGAGATTCGACGATAATTAGAGATTTCGGCATATTTCCATACTCGTTTTACGGGGAGCGGTCAGGAGCGGCTTTCCGCTGGTACTGTTTCCCCGGCAGGGTGCTTCACATCGATGCTGAGCTTTACCAATGGGACGGCATTTGCTTCAGCGGCCGGCTGGCCTGCAAGACCGGGCGGCAGCTCTTCCAGAATGTCCTCGGCCCGATAGACAAGCTTGGCCCCCTCCTGGAGCAATCGATGCGAGCCTTCACTCTTCCAGGAATCCACCCGGCCGGGTACTGCAAAAACTTCTCGGCCTTGGTCCAGGGCTTGGCGAGCGGTGATCAGTGAGCCCGAGCGTTTGGCTGCCTCCACCACCAGCACCCCCAGGGCCAGGCCGCTGATGATGCGGTTTCTGGCCGGGAAGCGGAACCCATCCGGTTTGGTGCCGAGTGGATATTCACTTACCAGAGTGCCTGTTTCGGCGATTTTGTCAAACAGATTTCTGTTCTGTTCAGGATAGACCGTGTCCAAGCCGTTGCCCAGAACCGCCACCGTCCGGCCCCCGGCTCTGATTGCGCCTTGGTGAGCAGCCGAGTCGATCCCCAGGGCGAAACCGCTGATGATGACCAGCCCACGACGGGCCAGCTGAAAGGCCAGGTTTTCGGCGATCTGCCGGCCGTAGCTGGAGGCAGCTCGAGCCCCGACCATCCCCAGACCCGGCTGGCTGAGACAGTCGAGATCACCCTTGGCGTACAAGAGCAAAGGCGGATCGGGGATGTTGCGCAGCAGAGCGGGATAGGCCGGGTGATCCCAGGTAAGGATGGTAATCCCTTGCTGCCGCGTTCGGGTCAGCTCCTGTTCGGCCTCTTCCTTGCCATGCGGGCGACAGAGAGCTTCTACCGCAGGCTTCCTGAGACCGGGGATCTTTTCCAGATCGGCACGAGAGGCCGCCAGTACCGCTCCGGGGCCGCCGAAGCTCTCGATAAGCAGCCGGATGCCAGTCGGCCCCAGTTTCGGGGTCGCGGCCAAGACCAGCCAATCGAGAAGGTGGGCATCGGCAGCCATTTTGTCCAGACCTTCCCCCAATTTTTTTAAAAAAAGAAAAGTTTCGATTTCAGCGGAAGATCAACAACTTCTCGAATCATCAGCAAAATCAGGTGGGAAGGGTAGCAGGACCCCGGTTCCGGTGTCAACCTCTTTTCCTTTGCCGCCGGAAAACTACTTTCTGGTAAACTCCAAATTTTTTTCCAGAAAAGAGAAGGCGGCTTCCCTTTTTGGAAAACCGCCCGTTTTCGACAAACCTATCTAAAAGGAGGCGTCTAGGGTTTACTCGCTCAAGAAACTCTCCAGCTGGCTCATTCGATTGGGATGCTTGAGCTTTTTGAGTGCTTTGGCTTCAATCTGCCGAATGCGCTCGCGGGTCACGGAGAAGCTTTTACCCACTTCCTCCAGTGTAAGGTCCACCTCGGTATCAATCCCGAACCGCATGCGCAGTACTTTTTCCTCCCGTGGGGTCAAGGTGGAGAGAACCTTGAGCAAATTGCGGCGGAGACTATCCTGGATGACCGCTTCTTGAGGCGAGACCGAATCCGAATCCTCGATGAAGTCCGCAAGATAGGAATCTTCCCCGTTGCCGATGGGCGTGTCCAGGGAAATGGGGTCCTTGGCGATTTTCAGGATGCTGCGGACCTTCTCCAGATCGATATCCAACCGGTCGGCGATTTCCTCGGGGGTGGGCTCGCGGCCCGTCTCCCGCATAAAGTCCTTGGAGCCCTTGAGAAGCCGATTGATGGTTTCGATCATATGCACGGGAATGCGAATGGTTCGTCCCTGATCTGCAATGGCCCGGCTGATCGACTGTTTGATCCACCACGTTGCGTAAGTGCTGAACTTGTGTCCCCGTCGGTACTCGAATTTTTCTACCGCCTTCATCAAACCGATGTTGCCTTCCTGGATAAGATCAAGCAACTGCAGGCCCCGGTTGGAATATTTCTTGGCGACACTTACCACCAATCGCAAGTTAGCGCGAACCAGCTCGTTTTTGGCCTCCCTGCTTTCCTGCTCGCCCCGGGCTACCTCGATAAGGACTTGCTTGACCGACTGGTGGTCGATTCCGTGTATATGCTCAAAATTTTTAAATTGATTGGCAAGACGTGCGGCAATTTCAGAGTCGGCTTTGTCACGCCGAATCTCAGCGCTGGCGGCATCGAGCTTTTGCTCCAGATTCCTAAGACGGGAGACCATCCGATTTGTATATTTGGCGTGGATTCGGTCTTTCTGGAACAGGGCGATGATGGCCCGGTTATTACGTTCGATGCGGATGCGAATATTCTGGTCGTCCACTCCCTCGATGATGTCCTGGCGGAAGGCGGCTCGCTCTTTTTCCAGCCGGCAGGCTTCTTCAACCTGCCACAGGAAGCGCTCTTTATACTTTTCGGCGCCGGCCTGGTCCGATTCGTCGATCCCTCGAACGATATCGCCAATGGAGCGGTTGCCATCCCGAAGTTTGGCGGCGGCCTTCTTCAGGATGGAAAGGGCGATCGGCGTCGCCAATACTGCTTCTTGAATCAGGTTTTCGCCATTTTCGATCCGCTTGGCGAGAATCACTTCCTCTTTCTGGGTCAACAGTGAGACGGCGCCCATCTCCCGCAGGTATACCTTCACCGGGTCGAGATAGCTGAAATCCTGCTCCGAGTCATCGCTGTCTTCTGCTTTGAAATTGATTTGGTGATCGATGATCGGCATGTTTTCCTCATCGTTCTGCGGCTCGCTGCGGAGCTTGACCGCCGGAGCGTCGTCACCATCCATGTCAAATAAAGAAGTCAACTCATCGGGCTGATCGTCATGATCCCCGCGGGCGGACTGGTTGCTGTCACCTTCGTCTTTAAATGGCTTCCAGTCCCGGCGGGCAACTTTGAGTTTGTTGGTGGTGCGTTTTTTGGTTTTCAACAGGGAACCTCCTGTCTGGAGTGAAAGGGAAAAATGTAACCGGTTTATGAGGGGCGTAGGAGACGATCCACCTCCCGGATTTTTTCTTGCAAATGAAGAATCCTCGGTTCGTCGCTGGCCTGGGCCGCCTGGTTCAACTGGAGGACCAGCTGCTCTTTGCGGCTCTTGAAACCGGTTCTCGTGAGCCACTCTAGCATCTCGCCCGCCAATTCCTCTTTTTCGGTCCCGGTATAAAAGGGAACGGCCAGGAGCAGCTGCGAGACGAAGTTCCGTTCCGGTCCGGACGCCAGGGTCTCAAGAAGTTGCTCGGGACCGCTGCCTGTCGGAAGAGTCTGGAGCTGAGTCAGGATGTTGCGGCCGGCATCGCTGGCCATCACGGTCTCGATTCCCGCCGAAAGAAATCTCTGCAAGTATTCAGGATAACAGATGAGGAATTCCAGCAACTGCTTCTGCTTGAACGGCAGATCGAGAGACTTGTCCTCGCGCCGCGGCAGGCTGGCGGGAGGTCGGCGGCCTGACTCGCCAAGCAGTTCCGCCGGGCCGACCCCCAGCTTCTGGGCGAAATGGGAGGCGAAAAGCGACTGCTGTACTCGGTCCGGGCTGGCTTTGAGTAGCGGCTTGAGCTCGGCAATGATCTTGGCTTTGCCTTCGAGCCCCAAACCATGTCGGCTGGCCAGCTGCTCGAAGACGAAATCGGAGAGAGGCAGTGCTGTCGCGAGCAGCGCCTCCAACCCGTCTCTCCCATGCTCCCGGATATAAGAGTCGGGGTCATGGCCGGCCGGCAGAATGACCACCCGTGCCGGCAATTGCTCTCCCAGAAAAATGGGCACCGACCGCATGGCTGCTTTCAGACCGGCAGCATCTCCGTCGAAAAGCAAAACAACCTCGTCGGCATAACCTTTGAGAATTCTGACCTGCCCCGGGGTGAGAGCGGTGCCGAGAGGGGCGACTACGTTGTCGATTCCGCGCCCCACCAAGGAGAGCAGATCGAAGTTGCCTTCCACGATCAGACAGCTGCCGCTCCGGCGAATGGCCTCCTTGGTCTGGGCAAGTCCAAACAGGAGCCGGCCCTTGCTAAAGATCGGAGTTTCAGGTGAATTGAGATATTTGGGCTGGCCCTGCCCTAGAATGCGACCGCTAAAGGCCACCGTCTTTCCGGAGACCTCATGAATAGGGCAAAGGATCCGGTTACGGAATCGATCGTACTGGCCTCCTCGCTCCTTCTTGACCGCCAGCCCAGCCTCGATAAGGAAAGCGGCAGGAAAAGAGCGGTCTAGTTTTGCTGTCAAAAAATCCCAACGGTCAGGGGCAAAGCCTAGCCGGAAGCGGCTGATCACCTCATCCGGAATGGCGCGCTCCTTAAGATAACGGCGGGCCGGCTCGGCCTGTGGGTCGGTGGTAAGCGCACTATGGTAAAGGGATGAGGCCTTTTCACAGATTTCGT
>JARRJE010000218.1:0-6647 GCA_037379765.1 Deltaproteobacteria bacterium | reverse complement strand
CATTTGAATAAGATCGCAGAATTAAAGAGTGATATCGCCAGTGACTTCCCTATGTTTAATGCTGGAGATCTTCTTCTGTCCTTGCGGCAGTATAATTTGCGTTTTGTCGTGGATCCTAACTCATGGACTATAAAATGGTGGAAAATCGGCCCCTGGATTCGCCAACATGATCCGGAATTTATACCGGGCGGGAAAATCATCATGTTAAACAATAATTGTTACAGGAAAGCTTATGATGAATATCCTTCAGAGCTGGATATACCAAGAGTTTCGAACATCCTAGAATATGACCCCTTAAAAGACAAGTCTACGATTCTCTATAGCGGAGAGGATGACCAAGGATTTTTGACTGTAATCAGGGGAACAGATGAATTTTTGCCTAACGGAAACATATTCATAACAGAATTTGAGGGTGGCCGGGCCTTTGAGGCTGATAAAGAAGGCCATATCATCTGGGAATATATTAATCGCTATGATCAGAATGAAGTTGCGGAAATAACGGAAGGCCATATATATCAAGCTGATTATTTTGACGTAACGGATTGGTCATGCGGGGAAAACTCGGAAAGGTAGATCTCTGCCTTGAATTGTCGTGGAAAAACTTGTAAGCAAATAATCAACTATATAGAAGGAGATATGCTGTGCGCAAATTAATTTTCTTCAGTATTTTGATGGCTTCATTACAGGCCATACCGGCGCACGCCTATATTGGTCCGGGTGCTGGCGCGGGGGCGATTGCGGTTGTCCTTGGTGTCTTGGGGTCTATTTTTTTGGCTCTTGCAGGTATTATTTGGTACCCCTTTAAACGATTGCTAAAGGCTATAAAATCAGCATCGAAGAAAGCAATTCAAAAGGACGAGACTAATGAAATGGGTGCTGACAATAGCAATGTGCATAATTCTAGTCGAATTGGCTCTTCGAATGCCCCTCATGAGGATAGTATCGGAGATTAGCGTGATCGCCGGTAAGGCACTGCACATCATGGGGGCCAAATCGGTTTCAGATCATTGGAAGGAAAAGGTTGTGCTAGCCTACTCTCGTTCGCTCTTTTCCTTGACCATGAAACTCGCCGCTTTTTTAGCAATCATCGGGGCCACTGGCATTTTATTCGTTTATACGAGTTCATTAATCAATGATACCATTATTCATTTCATCATAAGCCAAGGTGGTATTTTATTATCAATGGCCGTAGCAGGTATTTATTTAAGTATAAGGAAATTTCTTGTTTAATCACCAGTACGGATTTTTTGACCAGCTCTTACATCGACTTGCATTACAATATCGATTAATTGCTGAAATGAGCTTTGACCTGGATCAGAGCTTGGTCAAAACCAATCCAGCGGAAATATCTTTGCAGAGACACGTTTTCGTTTCAGGCTTGGCACGAGCTGGAACAACTGCTCTCATGCGAAGGATTCACGAAACAGAACTCTTTAGATCACTCACCTATAAAGATATGCCTTTTGTTTTAGCTCCCAATCTTTGGAGTAAGCTGACTTCATTATCAAGACGCGAAATCGAGAATGTAGAAAGAGCACATGGGGATAAGTTCTTGGTTAATCTTGATAGTCCGGAAAGTCTGGATGAAGTTTTTTGGCGAAGTTTTGCCGGCAACGAGTATATTGAGCGAGACAAATTGAAATCCCATTCTCCCTCGGAAGATTTAACCAGTAAATACGTCTGTTACGTAAATGCGATTTTATCCAACCATTCCCCTTGCAAAAGATATTTATCAAAAAACAATAACAATATCCTTCGACTTGGCGCTATTCAACGAGCATTTCCTAACTCATTGATATTAATACCTTTTAGGAATCCATTTCAACAATCTTACTCTCTTTTGCGACAACATCGTCATTTTACTAGATTGCAAACGCGATCAAAGTTTGTCCTTTCCTACATGTCATGGTTAGGACATCATGAATTTGGCCTTGATCACCGTCGTTTTGTCCTCACCTACTCCAAAGGACCTGAATATGCGATAGATACTTTGGATTATTGGTTGCAACTGTGGTGCGAAGTATACTCGTGGTTGAAGAATACGAAACCGAGCTCTGCATTTTTTGTATGTTATGAGGATATATGCGCGAATGAAGACTATTGGAGAAAGCTGGCTATGCTAGCAGAGATTCCTGCCGATCACAAAGCTGGCTCCGAATTTCAAGAAAGCAGCCGGTCTGTAAGTGAGCCTATGGACAAGGAGCTTGTTGGCCTGGCATCGGAAATTTATGAAAGCCTGACAACACTTTCGCGCTCCGCTCTTCCCTCCTGACCAGCCTAGGATGATTTCTCGAGAAGCGCATGGCATATTTCTACTTGGGAGCAATTTGGTCTGCTATCCATTTGCCATAGCGGATCGCGCCAGCCGCTTTTTTTATGCAACCGGGCGAGCGCCTCTGACACGATGGGGAGATACAAGTGGCCGTTGCTGACCTTCCTGACGAGGCCGCGAAGGTGGGGGTGGTGCGTGACATAGACGTGGCGCGCATCGGAAGTATAGCGGGTGAGCTTGGTTGCCATTTTCAAGAGTCGGTGATCAAAGTGTTTGAGCTCTTTTTTGTAAAGCGATCTCGCATCAGGGGCAAAAACGTAACGCATCAAGCTTGAATAGTCGGGAGCATAAGTCAGTTTGTAAAGCATGGGCACCAAGACTTTATAAAAGAAGGCAAATTTGACCAATCTGACAATGTAAAAATCTGAATCTTCCGCCCATAATTTGCCATTCCATATGTATCGGCTTTCCAAGTCGTTATTAAATGGGACAGCAACAATCTTGCCTGTATTATCACGAACAGTAGGTATTCGATAGCGCAGCCATTCATCACCGACATCAGTCTCGTCGACATTGACAACTATATAATCAAAATTTCCGTATTTTTTGAAAGCTTGGCGTCCTTTGAGAAGATAAAGAGTAGGAGCGTAAGAGCTAGTGCCGCCATTGATAGCTTGTATGCATTCTCCGGATTTGCTGGCAAATTCCTTGGAAATTGCATCGGCGAGGTGCTCATCCTCCATCCAGCTGTCCCCAAGGAGAAGGATTTTCTTTCTTTCGCCATTGCAATCCGAACCATAATTGGTAACAACAAATTGATCAGATCCATGGTGCAAAATTTTGTTCCATGGATGTTGATGGTTGAAGCCACTTAGCTCTACGAAATTCTGAGAACGAAGAAATATCTCTATAATTATTAGAGATAGTAAAACTCCTATTGAGATAGAAGCTGATTTGAGCAGAAAAGTTCTTTTCATGAGTTTTCATCTCGCGATTGTCTTGAAAAGAAGGCAGCCCGAATTATTCTCCAAAATTGGGGTTGGTCGGAAATAGTAGACATCATCTGACCAGGCGATGTGGCGTTCAAAGGCGTCTTGTGAGAACAGCAAAACAGCCATATCGGGTATTCGGTACAAAGCATTCATAATTCATCGCCTGTGAATTCTTTTCCGCGAGAAATTCATCAACCGCGGCCTTTACCCCTGTTGAAAAGAAATCATAATCATCGACCACGATCATAGCGCCGGATGATGCTGTTCGGTGAAGAAAGTCGAGAGTCAGCTTTATCGGTTCATAAAAATCGAAATCCACGTAGGCGAAGCTGACTTCTTGAGGGAGGTTCGGATCGTCTCTGAGTACTTGTTCAATAAACCCCTTGTGAATAACGAACCGGTTCCGTGGAAACGATATCGCTCGCAGGCGGTTGCAAACCAATTCTTTAGGGCACGACATGGTTCCAGCATAGGCCTCTATGCTGCTCAACGAAAAAATATCGTCTTTTAATTGATCTTTTTCGGTAGGCTCCGGCAGTCCTTCAAAGGAGTCGAATAAGTGAAAGATCTTCTTGCCGGATTGTATTTCATTGGCGATGAGAGCCGAGGTCTCCCCTTGAGCCACTCCAAATTCGCAAACATCACCAGGAATATTTTTGCACTGAGCCAGTGCATTCACAATGAAATACCCTTCGGATGGCGGGGTGCCGAGTAACCTTGCAAGCAACTCTGTGCGAATTTCGTTGGGTTCGATACAATGGCCCATCTCGTTGAGATGCTGCTCATAGGCATCCGCAAGATTCGCAAAATTACTTAAGTCTACCCGCTGCTCCGATGAACGGTGCAGCTCATAGCCCGCGAAGGCGAAGGCTTTCTTGAGTACTCTTTCCAGTATTCTCATGAAAATCTCCTTGCGCATAAACACCGATCAGGATAATACCATTTAGCCCGGATTATTCATCAGAATAGAATTAAAAAAAGAAGATTAACTATTTAATATATTGTTATCGTTAAATAAAAACAGTTAATATGCTGCGGCGGGTGGCTGTCCCCGGACTACTCGAATCCTTTGCTGCTTTGGTTCGCATCTGCCGTGTCCTGTTTGTTTAATCCGCCTGACAAGCTAATTGATGCCTAAAATTCTCATCCTCATCCCCGCTTACAACGAAGGTGCCCGCATTGGTCAGGTGGTGCGTGGTGTGCGGGGAATGCACCCCGATTTCGATGTCGCGGTTGTCGATGACGGTTCCCGGGACGATACCTCCGATGCGGCTCGCACCGCTGGCGCGGAGGTTATCTCCCATCCTTTTAATATGGGCTACGGGGTCGCGGTCCAGACCGGCTATAAATATGCTTGGGCCAAAGGATACGATTTCCTGGTGCAGATGGATGGGGATGGTCAGCACGATCCCGCCTTCATCTCGAACATTCTCACCCCGGTGATGACTGGTGAAGTCGATTTCGTTCTCGGTTCGCGTTTTCTCGGGAAAGAGAGTTATGAACCTTCTTTGGCGCGACGGGTTGGAATGGCTTTTTTCCGTAGACTCATTTCAACGCTTATCGGCACCCGCATTACCGATTCCACCTCCGGGTATCAGGCATTCAACCGCAAAATCATTAGGTTCTTCACGACCGAAATCTTCCCCAGCGACTATCCCGATGCCGACATGCTCCTGACTCTGTACCGGGCCGGGTTCCGCATCAAGGAAGTGCCGGTGAGGATGTACGCCAGCGCTTCGGGGAAATCAATGCACGCCGGCTGGAAGCCGTTCTATTATATGTTCAAAATGTTGCTCTCGATTTTTGTAACGCTGCTGAGGGAGAGAACGGTTGAGGAAGAGATGGTTAAGCAGGTTGAGGCAGGGTGAGGGTTCGCTTCGCTCACGAGGTTTAGGTCGAGGTTCAGGTTGAGTTTCCCTTACTATTCCTCTAAACCTCAACCTGCTTTTTCCTGAACCTGGCTTTTTGCGAAAGGATATGTATAAGAGCTTCAAAGAAATGCCCGTTTGGAAATCGGCCATGGATGTTGGGGAGCTCGTTTTCCGGCTTACGGATACTTTGCCGAAGAGAGAGGATTATGGGCTTACCTCTCAAATCAGGAGATCTGCTGTCAGCATTTCTGCAAACATCGCCGAAGCCTTCGGTAGAAAGCACACCATGGACAAGATCAATTTCTACTATATTGCTAGGGGATCTTTGACAGAAACGCAGAGCCACCTTGTTTACGGGCAGCGGGTAGGATACTTTGACGAAGAAAAGATACACGGGCTGGAGAAGAAACTGGTCGCTCTGCACAACGATCTAAACAGGCTCATTCGGTCGTTAAGGAAATGATAGAAATGCAGGAGTGAGAAGCTGAACCTCAGCCTGAACCTGAACCTAAGTTTCTAGTGGAGATAGCCCCATGCCGGTGCAACAACAGATCTTCGCCTTGTTCGTTTCCATGTTGGTTTTTGTAGTGATCATCGACATGGTAAGAAAACGGCGTCTGCGAGAAGAGTATTCGGTTCTCTGGCTAGCCACCAGTGTCATCATGTTCGTGCTGGTTTTCCGTTACGAATGGTTAGTGGCATTGACCGCCCTCATCGGCGCCGGCCTACCGACAACCACTCTTTTCATCTGTTCCATCATCTTTCTCATGCTCCTTTCCGTGCAGTTTTGCATCAAGATTTCACGGCTGACCGATCAGGTGAAGAATCTCAGCCAGGAAAATGCGCTCATGAAATTGGAAATCGAAAACCTTGCCCGCCATGCTGGTGATGAGATGGAAATCTTGAGCGGCGGTGAATCGAGCCATTCCCCGGCGACTTCTCTGTGATGAAGAACCTTCCGTGTGGATCTGGGAGGCAAAAGACTTGAGTCAAGAATGCGGTGAACCATGAAAAGGATACCTTTCTGTTTTTCAGCTCTCATTTGCCTCCTTCTTGTTGCCGGATGTGGAAAGAACGGCGAGAAGAAAACTCCTCCTGCCCCAGCCATCAAGCAGTACACGTTAACCTATACCGCCGGCCCCAACGGCACTATCAAGGGCGCCGGAACGCAAATCGTAAAGCACGGCGGCGACGGCAGCCCGGTGACGGCGGTTGCTGCCGAGCATTATCATTTCGCGGGCTGGAGTGACGGGGTGACCACTCCGCAGCGGACTGACCGCAAGGTCACTGCCGATCTCAAGGTGAGGGCCGAGTTCGCCATCGATCAATACACCCTGACCTATGCCGCGGGAGACCACGGCACTATCGAAGGTGCCGGGACCCAGAAAGTGGACTACGGCGCAGACGGCAGCGAGGTGACGGCGAAGCCGACCACCGGCTATCATTTCGTCGAGTGGAGTGACGGGGTGACCACCGCCCGTCGCACCGACTCCGATGTCACGGCCGATCTCT
>JARRJE010000217.1:0-4283 GCA_037379765.1 Deltaproteobacteria bacterium | reverse complement strand
CAGATGCCGCACCACATCCGGCCCACGAAGAACCAGCTGAGGACGATGAAAGGCCACAGCACTCCCCAGGTCAGAAATACGGCCACGTTGGCATGGGGGTCCTGGGGCCCGAACAGGCCGGAGAGGATCACCAGTATGAACAAAATGTCGCCGCCCGTCCGCAAGACCGCGTAATGATGGCGGGCGGCCAGAAAGCGCCGCAGCCCCGGGAAGATCCGAAAGAGATCGAGCTGCTCTTCGTCCCCCGAGGAAATAAGGCTCTTCAGGGCCTTGGTCCACCACGTCAATTCAACTCTCCTCCTGCAACTTCACCGACCCCTCTAGAGACCGATTGCCGCGCAGAATACTCAGACGAACCGTTTCTCCCACCCGGTGGCGGTCCAGCTCGTCGCGGTATTCGTTGTAATTACTTACCTTCCTGCCATTAACGGCCGTGATGATATCCCCTAGTACGATCGTGCCGCCGAGCGACTTGGTTCCGCGCAGGCCGGCGGCGGCGGCGCTGCTACCGGGGTTGACGTTGACGACCAGCAAACCGTCGATCCCCAGTCGCTTTGCGATGCGGTCATCGGCCACTGAAATGCCGATGCCGGGCTGGATCACTTTGCCGTAGCGAATCAGCTCCGGCACCACCCGGTTGATTTCGTCCACCGGCACCGCAAAACCAATGCCGGCACTGGCTCCGGACGGACTGTAAATAGCGGTGTTCATGCCGATCAGTCGTCCGGCACTGTCGAGAAGAGGTCCCCCGGAGTTGCCGGGGTTGATGGCGGCATCGGTCTGAATCACCCCATGGATGACTCGGCCGGTGACCGACTGGATCTCTCGTCCCAGGGCGCTGACGATGCCGGCGGTGATGGTCTGGTCCAGGCCGAAAGGGTTGCCGATGGCAAACGCCTTCTGGCCGACCAGCAAATTTCTGGACTCGCCGACCATGATCGGCTGCAGCCGCTCGGGCGGGGCGGAGATCTGCAGCACTGCCAAGTCTTTCTCCGGAGCAACGCCCACCAAGATGGCCTTCCAGGTGGAGTGGTCGGCCAGGGTGACCTTCACCTGGCTCGCATTTTCGATCACGTGATAATTAGTAACGATCCGCCCTTGCCGGTCCCAGATGTAGCCGGAGCCTGTCCCCTGGGGGATCTGGTAGACATTGAGGCTGAACAGATCCCGCCGCAGCTCGACGCTGGTGATGTAAACGACCGACGGCGACACCCGCTGAAAGAGCTCGATGACATTCTTCTCGTCGGCCGCCAGATCACCGCGGGCGACCACCGGTCTGGGCGCGGCGTCGGGATCGTGTACCGCCTGCTGAGGCCGGCCGAAGAACCACCAGAGTCCGAGGAAGATAAGCAGCAAGACGACGAACAGTGGAATCGACCGTGGGCCGCGAATATGAGCATGATCGGTCATTTGGCAGTATCAAGTCTTACAAGCCAAGGAGGACCTTGGCGATGAGAAAATAGGTGGAAATGCTCAGAATGTCCATGGTGGTGGCAACAAACGGGCCGGTGGCCACGGCAGTGTCGATGTCCAGCCGGCGCAGGACCAGCGGCACCGTGGTGCCCACAGTGGCGGCCATGGTCATAGCAAAGAGGATGGACAGCCCCACCACCATTCCCAGCCGGGCCGGGCCTGTGTACCCGAACGTAGCAAGGAGGCTGAGGAAGATGCCGTAAACGGTCCCGAGCAGCAAGCCGACCCGCATTTCCTTCAAGATCAGTTTGGCGGTCTGCTTCATGTCGATCCGCCCGGTGGCGATGCCGCGGACCACGATGGTGCTCGACTGGTTGGCGATGTTGCCCCCCATGCCGGCGATGACCGGCATGAAGGAAGCCAGGGCCAGGACCTGCTGGAGAACCGGCTGAAACGAGGTGATGATGAAGACGTTGGCAATACCGCCGATCCAGGTGGCGAACAGCCAGGGCGCCCGGGTCATGGCGTTTTTCATCACCGGCTTGAGCAGAATCTCCCGGTCCTTGCCGGCACCGGCCATCTGCAGGAACTCCTCGGTAGCCTCCTCCCGGATAACGTCGATGATGTCGTCCACGGTGACGATCCCCACCAGCCGGTAGGAGGAATCGACCACCGGCACCGCCAGGATATTGTACTGGGAGATGATGTGCGCCACCTCCGCCTGGTGGGTCTCGGTGCGGACGGCGATCACCTTGGGATTCATGATATTCTTGAGCAGACGGTAGGGGGGATGCATGAGCAGCTCCCGCAGGGAGAGCACCCCGGAAAGCTGTTCCTCGCCGTGGGTGATGTAGAGATAGAAGGCCATCTCCATCTCTTCGCTCCGCTCCTGCACCTTCTTGACCGCATCCCCCACGCTCAACTCTTCGTCCAAGGCCATGAAGTCAGGCGACATCAGGCCGCCGGCGGTCTCCGGGTGGTAAAGCAGGAGGCGGTCCACCTCCTCACGGTCTTCGGCGACCATGAGCTTGCGGATTTCGTTGGCCACCTCCTCGGGCAGCGCTTCCAGCAGGTCGGCGGCATCATCGGAGGCCATCTCGTTAATGATGCTCACCATGAACTTCGGCGTGATGTTCTCGACCAACTCCAGCATGATTGCCTGGTCGAGCTCGCTCAGAAACTCCCCGATTTTGTCGGTCTGAGCCACGGCGCTGAAAACGGCCTTGCGCTCTTCCGGAGTGAGGTGGCGGAAGACCCAGGCCATATCCGCCGGGTGGGTCTTATTGACCAGCTTGAACAAGTGGTCCACCGCCCCGCGCCGGTTGAGACGACGGACGGTGTCCAGCAGGACCATTCCCTCTTTGCCGATCAATTCGCGTTTGGCGCTTCTTTTCGTCATGCCGTTCACCTGGATGGAAGCCTGCCAGTAAACCGCAAACTATATCTTTAGGTCAATTGGCGCGTCAACCATTAATATGATTCAGTTCCTTTAGGCCCAGGGCGGAATCCGCCGGGATAAACGGGGCGAGGTTCTCTCAAACCCAGCATCATCTTCGCGGTCATGAAGTAGATCGTCAGCCAGGTGATATCAACGATGGTGTTGAGGGTAGTGCCTGGCAACAACGGCAGGATTCAGCTTGAACCTGGCAGCGCCGATGGACAAAATCGTGCCGATCAGGGTCGCAATCACCACTTGCAGACCAGGGGCGCTCCCAATGTCCGCCTCGATTTTGGCCAGCGAGAATCCGACAGATATGTTCCTCCCCTGAGACAAAAACATCACTTTTACCCAGGAGAGAACCGATAGAACCACGGCCACGGATGATCCGCCAGATCTCGTCCGGCGCAAAAGCAGCGAGGTAGTCCGCGACCACGGTCGAAGGCGTATTTTCGCAGAAGGCTTTAAGGGCCTCGATTTTGCGAGTGGCTATGTATTCCCGCAACTCGGGACTGAGAAGGGGGGCTTTCACGGGGCTCACCTCCATGCAGCCGCAACGGGCAGGCAGCAGGAGGTGAACAGGCTAGACGCGGGAGAAGTGCGGCCGGTTCAGGCCTCCGGCTGCCAGGAGCCGGCAGCGCGGGTGGGGCTCATCTGTTTCGTTGCTGATCATCTCTCGAGGTGTGGCGTTCGGGCAACAACTGCCACCGTCTGCGTCACTCATGATCTTATTTCTCCTCATAAGGGTGTCTTGAAAAATGAGAACTTTCGTTCGAGGCCAAGGAACAGCAAAAATGAAAAAGCGCAGCATATTTGGCATATGCGAGCATTTTTCTTTTTGATGTGACGCAGAGATCGGACGAAAAGACCATTTTTCGAGATGCCCATAAATTTGAGCAGCCTATCTCAGCCATGTTTCGGCGCCATTGTCGCCTTTTTTCTTCTGTTTTTCAAGCCGGATTTTCACCACGGCTTAGGAAGGGGGAAAAAAACGGGAATTCCCAGGGAGGGGAATTCCCGTTTTCCTTTGAAAATTGTACCGGCCGGCCCGGCCGGAAAGAGCTTATCCTCAGGAGAAGCCCGAACCGGAGGAGCATCCGGAAAGCGCTCCCGACGGGATTTTGCTGCCCGAAGATGAAGAGAGGCGGTAACTGGCGGCGGAAATCGTCTTCTTGATCTCCTTGCTGCCGCATTTTTTGCAAACCACCCCTTCGATACTGGTCGAGCTCACCAGCGCCTCGAACAAAGTGTCGCACTTCCGGCAACGGAACTCATAAATCGGCATCTTATTCCCTCCTGAATCACTTGGTTCCATCCGAAAAAGGTTGTTGCCGGCCCCGGCCCCGACCAGGGCGAAGCCGGAAACACTCCGAATCCGTGACTAAAATTGCACCCTTAAGAAGGGTTTTTAAGAAAAAACTAAACTAGCATC
>JARRJE010000216.1:0-4294 GCA_037379765.1 Deltaproteobacteria bacterium | reverse complement strand
CTTTTAATCTCATCAACCCCCTCAGATCGCTTTGAGCAATCCCTAACCAGCGCCCGATCCGCCGATTGGATCTTCCGGTCCCGCGGCGTTAAAGCCAAAAACCCCGCCAGGATTTTCCAGGCGGGGTTTTTGGGCTACTTTCTTTGTTTTTAGAGGCGGTGCCGTTCAGTCACCCGACTTGAACTCGGCCACCAGGGCCTGGATGGAGGCCTTGGCATCGCCGAAGTACATGCGGGTGTTGGGGTAGAAGAAGAGTGCGTTCTGGATGCCCGCAAAACCGGTTCCCATGGAACGCTTGAGGACGATCACCGTCTTGGCTCGATGGGCTTCGATGATGGGCATGCCGTAGATGGGACTCCCCTCGTCCTCCAGAGCGGCCGGATTGACCACGTCGTTGGCGCCGATCACCACCGCCACATCGACGGTGTCCATCTTGGGATTGATCTCGTCCATCTCCACCAGCTGGTCGTAGGGAACATTGGCCTCGGCAAGGAGCACGTTCATATGGCCGGGCATCCTGCCGGCCACCGGATGGATGGCGTAGCTGACCTCGGTGCCGTTCTCCTCCAGCAGCTCGCCGAGCTCCCGGACCACGTGCTGGGCCTGGGCCACTGCCAGGCCGTAGCCGGGCACGAAGGCCACGCTGTCAGCCGCCTCGAGAATATAATAGACGTCCTCGGCGCTGGCCGGTTTCACCTCACCCTGCGGCCCGGCGCTGGCGGTCTGAGTAGCTGCCCCAAAACCGCTGAACAACACGTTGGAAAGAGAGCGGTTCATGGCCTTGCACATGATCTGAGTGAGGATGATGCCACTCGCCCCCACCAGGGCACCGGCCACGATGAGGATGTTGTTGTTGATCACGAAGCCGGCCGCACAGGCTGCCAGGCCCGAGTAACTGTTCAGAAGGGAAATTACCACCGGCATGTCGGCGCCGCCGATGGGGATGACTGAAGTGATGCCGAACAGCAGGGATACACCCACGATCACCAAAAAGATGGTGTAGGTGTCGGCCGGGTTGATGGTGAAGGCCGTGCCAGTACCGACCGCGGCCAGCAGGATGGCGCCGTTCACGATATGCTGCCCCTTAAAAAGCACCGGCTTACTGGAGATCACTTCGGCAAGCTTGCCGAAGGCGATCATACTTCCCGAGAAAGTGACCCCGCCGATGAAGGCGGAGAGAAAGGTCACCACGGCGATGAAGGTGGTCAGATGCACGTCCTGGTGATATTCACCCCAGGCCAGAAGCAAGCTGGCGATGCCGCCGAAGCCGTTGAACAAGGCCACCATTTCGGGCATGGAGGTCATCTGCACCCGGTAGGCGGTCACCAGGCCGATAACGGTACCGACGGCCACCCCGATCAGAATCCACTTGTAGTCGAGTCCCTGATAGAGAAGGGTCACCACGATGGCGAGCAGCATACCGGCCGCCGAGATCATGTTGCCGCGGCGGGCGGTGGCCGGGGAGCTCAACATTTTCAGGCCGAAGACGAAAAGGACGGCCGAGACGACGTAGGCGAAATTAATGAGCATTACCGTTGCGTTCATGTTGGCTCCCCCTCTCATCCCTCTTTCTTTTTGAACATCTCGAGCATACGGTCGGTCACTGCGTAGCCCCCCACCACGTTGATGGTCGCAAAGGCCACCGCCAAGATGACCAGGATGGTGGCCACCTTGTCGTTACCCGTCCGCGAGGCGGCCAGCGAGCCGATGAGGGTTATGCCGGAGATGGCATTCGATCCGGACATGAGCGGCGTATGCAGGGTGGAGGGCACTTTGGAGATGAGCTCGAAGCCCAGGAAAATCGATAAGACAAAGACAAAACTCAGAAATACGGCTTCCATGCTAATCCTCTTTTTGGGTATCAGTTCACGAGGAACAAAAACTTATCACGATCTCGAATCTGAAACGTTCAGCCGGTGTCGCAGATGGTGAACGTTGACTCAATTGCCCATGATACTCTTATAAGTTTCGCTAAAGATTTCACCATCGTGAGTGACCAAGGCGCCCTTGATGAGGTCGTCTTCGAGCTTCAGACGGAAGACCTTCTCTTCCTTGTCCCAGAAGTGGTCGATAAAATTGCCGAGGTTGGAGGAATACATCTGGCTGGCGGTGACCGCCACTTCCCCCGGCAAGTTGCCGAGGCCAATGATCTTCACCCCTTCCACCTCGACCACTTTACCCTCTTCCGAGCCCTCCACGTTGCCCCCGGTCTCCACCGCCATGTCGACAATGACGCTGCCGGGCTGCATCCTGGCCACCATGGCCCTGTCCACAATGCGCGGGGCCTTGCGGCCGAAGAGCTGGGCGGTGGTGATCACGATATCGGCCGCGGCGCAAGCCTTGGCCATGCCCTCTTTCTGCTTCTCGAGTTGCTCGGGGGTGAGCTGCACGGCGTAGCCGTCTTTGGTCTGGCCGGTCTCGCCCAGGTCGATCTTGACGAATTTGGCCCCCAGGGACTTCACCTGCTCCTCCACTACCGGCCGGGTATCGAAGGCCTCAACCCGCGCACCCAGGCGGCGGGCGGTGGCGATGGCCTGCAGACCGGCGACCCCGACTCCGATGATGAACACTCGGGCCGGCTTGATGGTGCCGGCCGGAGTGGTCATCATTGGCAGGATCTTGTCGAGCTTTTCGGCGGCCAGGATCACGGCGACATAGCCTCCCAGATTGGCCTGCGAGCTCAAGACGTCCATTTTCTGGGCGATGGTGGAGCGGGGAATCATCTCCAGGCTGACCGCACTGATCCCCGCCTCTTTCAATTTTTCCAGCAGCTCGGCTTCATTGAAGGGATCAAGATAACTCACGTGGATGCACCCCTTCTTCATCGGCCCGATTTCGTCGATGGGCGGTTTCCGCAGACGCAGGACGATGTCCGCCGACTGTAGAAGGGCGGTGCGATCCTGGTTCACCGTGGCCCCCGCCTTCTCATAGTCTGCATCCGTATACCGGCAGGGGACGCCCAAGCCAGCTTCAACCTCCACGGTCGCACCTAGCTTGACCAGTTTTTCCACGATCGGCGGGATCATGGGAACCCGCTTCTCCCCCGGGTGGGTTTCTTTTATTACCGCGATCTTCATATGCCCGCTCCTTGTCGTAATGCATAAAATGATAGACAGCCCGGCGGAGCGCAGGCCTTCCGGGCCACGGCATGGCGAAGATAGTCGATCACAGGGGCCAAGGCCCAGCAATTCCTGCGAGCGGCTACATCATCGCCCGGCCGATGCCATCCGTCCTGATGCGGCCTGGCAAGGCGCTTGGCCGCGGCCGGAACAGCTCGGCCCGAAATTGGAAATACCTTTGTGCTCTTACAGGGATGTTCAATTTTGCTGCGAAAAGGTTCCCGGATACCATACTTGGTCGAAAAATGCACGGCAAAAATCCCGCCGTTTAAGCGGGCGGGATCACCTCTCCGGCTTGTTCCCGGCCTTTTTCTTCTTCGCCGGCACGTGCGATTCTCACTCCTGTATAGTCCCAGTGACGATCCGGTCAGCTATGTTTATTGCACCAGAATTGCGTGTCTTTATTGACCGGTTCTTGCTTGACATCTCTGGCGCACAGTTGTAATTGTATCGGTTCCGCGGTCGATCCCGCCCCTGTATCACGGCACGCCATTATACCGACTCGGTTTGCCTTTTTCGGCACCCAGGATGTGCTTTCTTTATTGTTAAGGAGTATTAAGATGTGCAGGTTAGCATTGAAAACCGCAGATGAGCCTTTTTCTCCGTACCGTGTCCTGGAGGCCATGGAAGCCATGCAGGAGGGATATGACGGCAGCGGCCTGGGGCTTGTCCTGCGCGGATTGCAGTTCGCCGATTATACCTATCGTCCTCAGGATCCTATCCTCTCCGGCATCGCCCATACCGAAACGGCCCTCCATCGATTGAACGCTTTCATGGAAAACAGGGGCTTTGAGCTGAAATACGATCACGAGTTCGACACCGACCTTTCGGAAATCGAAGCAAGGTCGGATCGCCACAAGTATTTCCTGCGGGTGTACAAACTGCCGGCAGGCTGGAAAGGGTTCTCCCAGGAAAAGGTGGAGGAGGAACTGATGCTCACCCGGATCGCCTTGCGCCGGGACGGTGAAGAGCACGACGGCGATCTCACCGTTTTCTCCTTCTGGCCGGAGGTGGCGATGATCAAGGAAGTCGGGTGGCCGCTGGCGGTCGGCAACGGACTCGGCCTGCATGACGGCAGGATCAAAGCCCGGGTGGTCATGGCCCAAGGCCGGCAGAACACCAACTGGGGCATCAATCTCTATGCCTGCCATCCATTTTTCATCCAGGGAATCGCC